>VHBT01000010.1 GCA_016871815.1 Candidatus Dependentiae bacterium | reverse complement strand
GCAACATCGCCCAGGAAATAAAAAGAACTAACGCAAATACAACACAATAAACAACTATCGAAAACACAAAAAACTCGAATAAAAACTCAACATATTTTTCTAAACTACTCGAAGAAAAACATTATGAAAAGAAAAAAACAAGAGATCTTTTGTCCTCAGAAAAAAGTCAAATAATACAAAAAAGTTTTTAAGATTGGGATTAGCTGATAGAATGTGTTTTATAAAAATAATTCTTTAAAAAAACGTTCATGGATCGCCAAGTTATCCCTCAAAAAAATACTTCTTACCTCAAAAATTTACTTAAAGGATTAATATTTTTTAAATCCTTTAATCGAACGCATTGGTTTTCGATAATCCTCTCCGCCGTATGCATAATAGCAACTATTATTCTTTCATTCTGCTTACCCCTTGCGCAAAAAATAGCCATAAATGCTCTAGAAAAAACAACCCAAAATACAGGTATTTTGTGGCCGCTTGCTCTTATTTGTTCTTACGCCTTAACATGGTTTGCTCGCCAAGTTATTATGCAAGCTCGAGAACTGTTTGCACTCGCACCCTTTGAGCACCTTATTACAATTATTTCAGAACAAACATTTGCTCACCTGCTCAAGCTTCCAATGAGTTTTCATGCACACAGACGTCTAAGCGTTTTAACGGGACTTTTCAAAAAGGTGCAGCTCAACATTCCTAACATTTATCACACTATTTTTTATTGGGTGGTTCCACTCATTATCGAATCTATCGGGGCGGTAATCATTGTATACAAACTGTATGGCTTCTTTTTTTCAACAATCCTCACTCTCACATTAGTTTTTTATGCCTTTACGATTAATTATTTTTCAACAATGACACGAATCTACAGGCAGCGATTTTTAAGCATTCTTTCAAGTTCCCACTCTTTTTTCACAGACACGCTTTTACATGCAGAAACAGTTAAATCATTTTGTCGTGAAAAGTATGAAATCGAAGAATTTAAAAAAATAAATTTTGCGACCGCTCGCGCACAGGTAACATATGGAACAGTTCACACCAGCATGCATCTTATCGAAGCAATAATTCTTGGAACCGGAATAACCATATTCTCACTCAAAGCAGCATTGCTTACGCATGATTTCACCTTTTCTCTCGGGGATTTTTTACTTCTTAATGGATATGTTTTGCAGTTTGCCTTACCCCTCTCAACGCTTGGACACCTTTTACGATACCTACAAACAGGATTAATTGACCTTGGAAGCATTTTGGATGTTTTAGATATCGCCCCCGACAAAACGGTCAACAAAGATCTTCCCGCTCTCACCGTTTCGGATGGAACCATAACATTTAAAAACATATCTTTTTTCTACACTCCTGAACGAGTTATCTTTGAAAACATTTCATGCTCATTTCCAGGTAAAAAAACAATCGGAATCGTCGGTTCTTCAGGGTGTGGCAAATCAACAATTTCACGACTAATCACGCGCCAATATCATCAATCAAAAGGACATATTTTTATCGACGATCAAGACATTAGTCACGTTTCAACACCTTCTCTTAGATCTCAAGTAGCAGTTGTTCCCCAAGAATGCACGCTTTTTAACAATACAATATTTTTTAATATCGCATATGGATGTCCCAATGCGACGGCTTTTGATGTCTTTAATGCAGCGCGAGCAGCAATGCTTGAAGATTTTATAAAAAAACTACCACATCAATTTGAAACAGTTATTGGAGAACGAGGACTCAGACTCTCTGGTGGGGAACGTCAACGAATTGCCATTGCACGGGCACTACTCAAAAAAGCTCCCATCTATATTTTTGATGAAGCAACATCTGCCCTTGATAACAGAACCGAACAACAATTACAAAAAAACCTTACTTCATGGTGCGCTGACTCAACAGTAATTCACATTGCGCACAGACTCTCTAGCATCACACACTCTGATATTATTTATTATTTTGAACATGGAACAATTATCGAGCAAGGAACACACGATCAGCTTCTCGCGCTCAACAAAAAATATGCTGATTTATGGAACAAACAACAAAGGAACGGTGAAGAATGAGCTCCCCAAAACCAATTTCATGGAATTTTATTAAATGGATTTTTGCTCAAATAATCCCAAACGAACTCTCGCTACAACTGAGATGTTTTGTTGTCATGCTTATGAATTTAAGCATGATTGGACTTCAACTCGCACTCCCATTTGTCCTCAAGCAATTAGTTAATTCACTTGAAATCGAAAGCGAAGAATCAACAATCATTATTTTATGCTTTGCTTATGGGTTGTTGTGGATTGCAACACGGTTTGTAACAGAAATTAGAGAAATTATTTCCTATAAAATCTTTGCAACCAGCGTAAGCCAAGTAACCGGATCTTTTTTCGAATATCTTTTAAATCAACCCCTCAGTTTTCACATCAATAAAGATATGGGAGCCCTTATTGATGAACTCAAAAGAACTCAATACACCCTCTACAAAGGAAGTATTGGTTTCTTCCTCACTATTTTGCCAAGAATCATAGAATCATTGGCAACGCTCTATATTTTATGGAAAAGCTACCCTCTTGATATCGCCATCACCTGCACCATCTTTTTGTACGCAATAACATCTGCGTCTATCACCTCTGCAAGTGCATCAATTAATGCTGAACAACTAGCAAATGAAGCAGAAAACGAACAATCAAACTTCCTTTTTGATCACCTATTAAATATTGAAGCGATTCAAAATAATGCCCAAGAAAAAGCCGAATACGAACGGCTTCAAGCTGTCCTTTCGCGAACAGAACAAGCTCGAACAATCGCATTTAAAGAGCAATTTATGATGATGGTTCTTCACGGGGGGCTTACCGGAGGACTTCTTTTATGCGTTTCTCTTCTCACCGGATACAAAGTACTTAATAAAGCATACACCATCGGTGACTTTATTTTACTCAATAGCTATATCATCAGCTTCTCTGAATCAATCAGCCAGCTTGGTAAACACATAAAAAATCTGCGGGAGGGGATTGTCGATCTTCAAGGAATTTATGAAATCTTTCAGACAAAAGAAAAATCATTACTTTCTGATGAATCAAACCATGGAGACAAAAAAATCATACCCTCAAATACTGCTATTTCATTCAAAAACATTTCTTTTTCTTACATTCCCGAAGCACCACTGCTAAATAATATCTCATTTGATATTTATCATGGTAAAACGGTTGCAATTGTTGGTGCATCTGGCTCAGGAAAATCAACCATCACCAAACTCCTTTTGCGATTATATCAACCAACTCAAGGATCAATAACAATCGGCGGCACACTACTAGAAGAACTAGACTTGATCGATTTGCGCTCGCAAATCGGCATAGTGCCTCAAAACCCCGTTCTTTTTAAAGACACAGTATTTAATAATATCGCATACGCAAATCCTATTGCGCCATTTGAAGAAGTTAAGCTTGCAGCAAAAACAGCTAAAATTGATGAATTTATAACAAAACTTCCACAAAAATATGAAACCGAACTGGGAGAGCTTGGAATGACTATTTCGGGAGGCGAACGCCAAAGAATAGCCCTTGCCAGAGCATTACTCAAACATCCATTAATTTTCATCTTTGATGAAGCAACTTCAGCCCTTGATACTCACACGGAAACCTCTTTGATGAGCAGTATCGTAAATGCATCAAAAGACAAAACAACTCTCATGATCGCCCACCGACTGTCAACAATCATGCATGCAGACCACATTATTGTACTCGATCATGGAAAAATTAAAGAACAAGGAACACATGCTCAATTACTTGAGCTGAATAAGCTATACGCTCAGTTGTGGTACAAACAAGCAGAGTCGCCAGAAGCTTAAGTGGCTTGCCTGGCCGAAGCTGAATTTGAGCGAAAAGCTCCATCCTATTATTTGAATCTCATATACCGCCTACGCTAAAGCTCTGGCGAGTAGCCTTCGCTCCCCGTTTCTTTTAACGTAAAATTTAATTCATTAAGTGGCTTGCCTGGCCGAAGCTCAATTTGAGCGAAGGCTGGTGGAGGCGATGGGAGTTGAACCCATGTCCGCCCCAAATCTAGCGCCAAGCGCTACGTGCGTAGTCTTATCTTAGATTCAATTATTTTTCCAAAAAGACGTGGCAATAAATAATTGTCCGCTTCGTGTACATTTACGATACGCTGCGAAAAATCCTACGTAAACGTTCTATTTAGTTATACGAGATTGCTCGTCAATAGACAGACAAGCAATCAAGAATGCTAGCTTAATTAATAATTAAGCACATGCAGCAGCAAAGCCAAATGATGACATTGCAGGCATTGAAGCAAAAACAGGGCTCATGTCAGAAACTGACCAAGACATTGCTTTTGTTCTCGCATCGTGAGAGTTAGACTCTGCACTTATTTGTTTTTTGTACCGTTTTACAAGTTTGCACAACTTGGCACGCTCTCAACACTGTCTCTGACACGTCGAAACCAATACGCCCCCACAAATTTCAAAGAAAATCGATAAAAAATCGATCTTTTTTAGTGTACGAGCAAGCACTCACGAATGTCAAACAGCAAAAGTGGCCTTTTTTAAAAAAAAATGCATTAAAATTCAATAAGACATGTAACTTCAATCATTTTTTCCAATTTTCAAAAGAAAAATCAAAAACTCTTAAAGTCCTCATTACCCAAGAAAATTATTGTAGAGTAAATCTATACTCTTATTTAGATCGGTAACTTTATCCGGGGAATGGTTACAAAAAATTACGGATTTTTATGAAAAAGAATTTGTGTAAACAATTATTTATTATCACGCTTGCAAGCCTTTGTATGCAAGCACCAGCGGCCCCCTTATTTGTTGAAGGCGAAAGCACACTTACAATAGAAAGAATCGCCGGAGTTGAAAGCCTCTATGACATTTTGGGAGTAAACCCCGATGCCGATGATGCAACAATTAAAAAAAATTATCGCAAATTAGCTCTAAAACTACATCCAGATAAAAATCCTGAAAATAGCGCTTACGCAGAAGAAGTATTTAAAACAATTACTGCTGCATTTGGAATTTTAAGCGACGCGTCAACTCACGCTGCATACGATCGAGCAACCGCTGAAGATAAAAAAGAAAAATTAAAACAAGTCCTCAAGGGAGTTATTACCGCAACCGGAACAACAGAAGATCAAGTTGAAGAAATCAAAAGACGTTCATCGCCGTCCAAAAGACCTGTTTCAGGTGCTAGAACGGCAGGACATGGAGCCGGTTCTGCAAGACCTCATAAAGCAGCAGCAACTCGTCCAGCAACTCGTCCAACAACTAGAGCTGCCAGCCCAGACGAAGATGAAGAAAAAGACCTCACAAGTGCTTTTGTCGCAGAACTTTTAAGAAGACAAGAAGAACGAAGAGAAGAAAGAGCGCGCGAACGCGCACGGCAAGCAGAAGCAGCAGCCTGGCAAAAAGACTACAAATTTCATGCAGCACAAAAAGCGCGCGAAGCTTCCAGAAGAAGATCACACTCGCCCGCTTCAAGCTTTCATCATTTTAGAGCCACAAATACTATCCCCTACCCATCACCCCTTAGACAAGGTCTTTTTGGTGTAAACTTAGATATTAAAATTGATGAGCTAGAATTTAGACTTGTCAATTCAGGCATGTATCATTATCCGGCTCTCGTAGAAAAAACAGGACTTCCCGCAACGCCTGATGATCATCTTTATCGGCTTGAAGAATTAACCGGCGTTGCAATTTCAGATGAAGACTGGCGATGGGTTTTTTATGAACTCCTGTCATTCGGATTTCTCTCTCAAGAAATCCTTACGGGTTACAATAGCAAATCAACAGCGCAAGATCCTCGACTTTGTAAAATCTTAAAAAGCCTGATGCGAGAATCATTTGAATGGGGAACATTCAAATTAATGGAAGACAACGTAACCAATGCATGCCTTACCGGAAGAGTAGAAATAACGGACCCGTCAAGCTTAAAAACACTGTTATTTTTTATTAAAAATCGCCGAAAAATGTTATTTGCGCAGGAGCCTAAAATTACTGCAGTCAACAATCAGATCAAAAAACTAGATGCTGTAATTCGAGAAATTCAAGAAGATTCACATAAATAGATCTAATCTTAGACGCTACAGCCAAACGAGAAGTTTAATTGAGCAATCTAGTATAGTTTTATATTGTCGATATACTAACGTATTAGCATGTTATCAAGTATCCGTACCGTTTACATCTCTCACCATGAGAGGAGGTTGCAGTTATGAAGTCATCCCAAATTCGAAAAGAATTTCTCGATTTTTTTAAAGAACAAGGTCACACCTCTGTTCAAAGTTCATCACTTATTCCAGCCGATGATCCAACTATTCTTTTCGCAAACGCGGGAATGAACCAATTTAAAGACGTTTTTCTCGGAAAAGAAAAACGCTCGTATGTTCGCGCGGCATCATCTCAAAAGTGCGTTCGTGCTGGCGGTAAACATAATGACTTAGATCAAGTAGGATTCACAGAAAGACATCTTACCTTTTTTGAAATGTTAGGAAATTTTTCTTTTGGCGACTACTTCAAAGAAGATGCCATTTCTTTTGCTTGGAAATTTTTAACCGAGAAATTACAACTTCCTGCGGAAAAACTCTATCCAACCGTTCATACTTCTGACGACCAAGCTGCTGAATTGTGGCTAAAAGTAACTGGCGATCCTAAAAAGATTGTTACCCGCCGAGGAGACAAAGACAACTTTTGGCAGATGGGCGATACCGGACCATGCGGACCATGTACAGAAATTTTTTATGACCGCGGCGAAAAATACGGGCCCTATCACGTTGATATTGGTGGAGAAAACCCACGATACATCGAGATTTGGAACCTTGTCTTCATGCAGTTTAACAGACAGGCAGACGGAACCCTTCTCCCGCTTGCTCAAACAGGAGTTGATACTGGCGCAGGACTAGAACGAGTTGCTGTTGTTATGCAAAACTGCGAAACCGTTTTTGATACCGATACCTTCACCTACCTGCGAGCAGAAATAGAAAAATTATCTGGCCTTTCATACTCAAAATCAGATTCTTTGATAAAAGCTGCTTTCAATGTTTTGTGCGACCATATTCGTTCATCGTCATTTATTATCGCCGACGGTGGAATGCCTTCAAACGAAGGCCGCGGATATGTTCTTCGAAAAATTATTCGAAGAGCTGCCTTGTTTGCTCAAAAATTAGGTTCTCCGCTCTTTTTCCCTAAACTTGCAGACACGTTGATTGCTGAAATGGGATCACACTTTCCAGAACTCACCAAAAGTCGTGATTTAATTATTCAAACGCTCACCCTTGAGGTTGAACGCTTTTCTGAAAATCTTGTTAACGGGCAGGCTATTTTACGCCAATACATCCAAACAAATCAAAAAGCTAATCTCTCTCAACTCTCTGGCGAACAAGTTTTTAAATTGTACGATACCTTTGGATATCCACCAGAACTTTCAACCTTAATGGCTCAAGAATATGGCTTCACCGTGGACATGCAAGGTTTTGAAAAAGAAATGAACAAACAACGCGAACAATCAGGTCAAAAAACAGATTCAGCAACTCAACAATCAACAATTAATGTTCCATCAACAATCACAAGCATCTTCACAGGATACGAAACAACAAAAACCGAAAGCGTTATCACCTGGTCACAAGCGACCAACGATGGCATATTTATTGTGACAGAAAAATCACCTTTCTATGTTGAATGTGGCGGTCAAGTTGATGACACTGGCTCTATAACAATCAATGGAAAAACGCATCCTGTGATTGGATTGTTAAAAGCCGGCGGTTTTACAAAAAACTTTGCGATCGTTCACAAACTTCCTGCAAATTCATTTACATCATCAGATCTTAAAGTAGGAACCGCTGTCTCATTAACCGTTGATGCAAAAAAACGTGCAGACACCGCTAACAATCACACAGCAACCCACTTGCTGCAAGCTGCACTCTGTACTGTCCTTGGCTCATACATCAAACAAGCCGGTTCTGTCGTTCACCCAGACTATCTACGATTTGACTTTGCTCATCTTACAGCACTTACACAAGATCAGATCGATCAGATCGAAAACCTTGTAAATCAAAAAATAACTGAAAGCATTTCTGTTAAAATTAACTTTCAAACACTTGCAGAGGCTCAACAAAAAGGCGTTACCGCTTTTTTTGGTGAAAAATATGATCCAGAACAAGTTCGATCTATCGAAGTTCCAGGATTCTCGCACGAACTGTGTGGCGGAACTCACGTTGCAAACACGGGACTTATTAAGACATTTAAAATCACGAGCGAAGCGTCTGTCGCAACAGGTGTACGTCGAATTGTTGCTGTTACCGGAAACGGCGCAGAAAAGCTTCTGAGGGAATCTTTCAATTCAGTCAAACATCTTTCCATGAGGCTTAAAACAACTCCGAGCGACGTTTGCGAAGGGGTTGAACGTCTTTTTTCAAATATTCAGCAACTGCAAGATGAAATTAAAGCCCTAAAAAGCAAACTTCAGGATACACAAATTCCATTCTGGCTTGATGAAATGAAAACCTACAATCATCTTCGCACACTCTACCTCAACATAAACGATGTTGATTCAAACGAAATTCGGGAAATTTGCGAAAAACTGGCTAAACGCCAAGATGGTTTGTTTGTTGTAACTTCAAATAAACCTGCAAACCCAAACATCGTTTCGTTTGTTGCATATCTCAGCGAATCAGTTCGATCTCACCTTGATTTAGCAAAACTCTCTGAGTTCTTTAAATCAGAAGGACTCAAAGGCGGAGGAAAAGCAGGTATACTTCAAGGCGGCGGAACGCTGAACGACAAAGCAGAGTTCAAAGAAAAATTAAAAAAAGTCTTTGAAGCCCTTGGCGAACAAATGCGCTAAATAGGTGTTGCGTGAGAACTCAAACAGTATCTTTTAAATTTGCACTCATGATGGTTGTAAACACCATCATGGGCGCAGGTTTTTTGGTTAATATTTTTCCACTAATGAAAGTTGCTGGCTACTTAGGTTTTCTTGGGTATATCGGTGCATTTTTAATCTTACTACCAGTTATGCTGGTTATGGGAAAATTTGCACAGCAGCGACCAATGAGTGGTGGAATGTATCAATATCCAAAAGAATTTCTTTCTCCACTTGCAGGCTTTGTGAGTGGCTGGAGTTATTTTTTAGGAAAATCTGCCACGATTGCCTTACTTACTCACGCATTTACCTCTTTTTTTGTACAGCAAAACATTCTTCCACCAATTTTTTCCGTGCTTACCTACGATATTATTATCGTTACCATACTGAGTATCTTGAACATGCTCGGCGTTTCGATCTCCGGAAAAATTCAACTTGTTTTCACCGCCCTCAAAACAATTCCTTTTTCTGCGGTTCTCATTGGAGGAATATTATTTTTAAAAAACAATGGAATTCCCAGCTCAATTCCAATACCAGAAACACTTTCTTTGCAATCACTTTTACCTCTTGCGTTGTTTGCCTTTTCTGGTTTTGAAGTCATCTGTGCCATCGGAAATCAAATAGAAAAACCAGAAATAAATAGCCTTCCAATTATCTTATCGGCAGGGGCGATTGTTTTGGCTCTTTATACATTTCTACAAACAAGTGTTACATTTGTTTTAGGCGGTTCATGCCCTGAAAAAGTTAATGCCCTCATAGCGTTTTCTCAAATAAGCTTTGGTTCTCCATTACTTGGATCCATAATTATTAATGCGGCATACCTTGCTGTTCTTTCAGGTATTTTATCGAATCTTGCAAACAATACGTGGAATTTTCACGCACTTGCACGAGACGACTTTTTTCCACAAAGCAAAATACTTTCGCTCATTAATAAGCAAAACGTTCCATGGGTTGCTCTTACCATAAAACTTATTTTAGTCATCTGCTTACTTGTACTTACTCAAGAACAACCAGCTCTTCAAAATATCTCTGTTGCGTGCATTACTATTTCATATCTTCTAAATGCTCTGGCAGCATTTGTAGGGGCTGCACAAAAAAAAATAATCCAAGTCCCTCTTTTTATCAGCGGAATTGGATCACTTTTTTGTTTGGGAATCTTAATTTTCTGCTACTTGAATATCACAAAGTTTGGACTATCTCTCCCATTCATCGGCATTTATTTAACCGGCGGAGTTCTCGCGCTCTGCAGAAAAATTATTTAACAACTGGTTGAACAGTTGTTGAAGCTTGCTGGTTCGTGTTTGCGTTTATAGCATCTTGAATTGTAGCAGCTGCTGTTTGATTCGACGGTTCTTTTTGCAGAATACTTAAGGCTTCTTTTATCTTAGCTGCAATAGCATTTGCTTTCTCTGTTGCTTT
Organism: Candidatus Dependentiae bacterium; assembly: GCA_016871815.1. Classification (NCBI taxonomy): domain Bacteria; species Candidatus Babelota bacterium. The sequence continues at coordinate 16,855 of VHBT01000010.1, read as the reverse complement.
TTTTACTCGCGCTTGAGCTGCAAGATCAACCGAAACTTGAGCCTGCTGAGTTGATTGAGTATCCACAGAAAAAACAGCTGAAATCGAAATACTTAAAACCAATAACATTCGTTTTAACATATACTTTTATTCCTTAAAAAGTGGGCGCTTTGTGCGCCCACTTTTCAACTTAATTAATTACAGAATATCTGTAAACATCGTTACATTTGATGGAGCAGGTTGAGCTGCTTTTTTAGCATTTTTTCCATTACGACGAGCTTTTTTTTCAGCTTTTTGTTCTGGAGTCATATTTTTTCTTTTTTCTGCTCGCTTTGCTTTTCGCTCAGCTTTTTCAGCATCAGTCAATTGCTTTCTGCCTTTTTTTACAGAACAACGGCCTTTTTTTGATTGTTGTGTTTTTTCTGTTTTTTGATCTGAAGATTTTCCATATAGCGCAGAAACTGGAGCTACCAACCCAAGTAACAACGAAAGCAATGCAATGTTTTTTAAATTAAACATAAAAACCCCTTTTAAATAGTGTTTTGAAACGAATTTTTTACTTTTTATTCTGCTGAATTATCAAAGATTGATTCATCTAAAAGCTCATTTTGTTGATCACCAACAGGCTCGTATGATGAATCTTCAGGTGAATTATCTCCCAAGTCACCCAAATCTTCTGCAAGATCTGCTGCCATAGCATCAAGTTCAGCTTCTCGCCAACTTAAATCTTCTCGCTGCTCAGCATCATCTTGCATTCCGTCAACATCAACATCCATCGATACGTCAGAAGCGCCTTGCTCAAAATCTACATCTTGGCTATCGTCACTTTCCATGTCCATGTCTGAATAATTTATGGTATCGAATTTGGAAGATTCATCCCAACGAGAAGAAGTATCATCTTCGTCAGAAGAATCTTGCGCCATCATTCCTTGCCCCTGCTCAGAATCAGTCATCATGCCCTGGCTCTGTTCAGAATCATCTGAAGCCTCTGCATCTACAGATCGATACAACATGGCGTTAGACTCATCCCATCTACCAAGATCTTCGTCCGCAGAAACGAATCCAACTGAACATGAAAGAATAAGCAGTATTAATTTTTGAATTTTCATAGTATTTTCCCCAAATCCACCAGAAATGCGATATTTTATCTTCGTTTCTGGAGAACTTTAATCCAACCTACATTCTCATCATAGGACAAATTCTTTTCAGATTGCAACAATAATTAAAATTAAGCGGCAAAAAACTACATTTTCAAAAAATTACAAAAACGAAAAGAATCTACAAATCGAAACAAAAACAGAAAAAAGAATTTGCAGGGACATCTTGTAAGCTGAATTCTGTACCACACATGCGTGTGGCGATAGTCATTTCTCTATGCGACATACCCGCCCGTCAATCGAAAATCGAAACATTCTCGGGGCCTATTTTGTCTTGCTCCGCAAGGGGTTTTCCGCACGGAACAGTTGCCCTCCCGTGTGTGCGCTCTTACCGCACATTTTCACCCTTACCACACACATAAAATGCAGTGGCGGTATCTTTTCTGTGGCACTTTCCGTAAGCTTACGCCTCCCACGCTTGAAAAAACTTGCGTGGCTTGCTCTCGATTTGGAGTTCAGACTTTCCTCACCACCAAAAAAGGTAGCGCGACTATCCAAATATCCCTGCAAAAAAAGTATATATTTTAAAAAAAATATTATCTATCTCAAAAAGAAATCAAACAATAGAAATCAACTTATCTCACAATTTCATTCAAATTCCAATACAGAAAACTCTTCACCTGGCATCCAATTATAAATCTTTTTTACTACTTCTTGACGTTTCCCATGATAAATCAATTCAAGTCGAATAGGCATGCTTACGTCAGACCATTTAAAATACTTTAGGTTTCTATCAGTTTTTTTTAAGGTATACCCAAAAAAAACACTAATTAAGGTGCTTGCATTATTCATGATCGATACAGGAGAATGTCTAAAATCCTTCTCTAAATCATCATTCTCTATCAAGAAAAATCTTTTTTTTCCTTTTTTTATTCTATCCATTTTATCTGCAGGAAATTGCGTCAAATCAATCGTTACTGGCTCCTTAAACTTATCAAGATCTACAACCAAAACACCAATTTCGGGATTTGGAACATACTGGCCAACATACATTCCTGGGACAATTTCCTCGAGTGTATTTCCAGATCCTGCAAGATACCCATATCGCGAGGGATACCGCGCGCACAATTGTTGATATTGCTCAACTAGCGTTAATCCCAAAAGCTCTTGGCCTGGAATATTTCGCGCAAGATGCAAGGTACTTTTTGCAACATCATTAAAAACGTCACTTATTTGTTGGCCTAAATAATCTTTAACCGACGAAAAACATCGTCTTGCATTACCCACTTGGGCGTTGTGCTTAAATAAAAATCCTGCACCTGCAGCCACAACAAGACCCTGAATCATACCCACCCAATGTTTTTTGAGAAAGTTATCATCAACGAGCAATTTTTTAAAAAAATTAACAAACGCGACAGGCGGCTGATCGGCAAAACCCTTGAAGGACACTACAACTTTTTTGGTAGATCCGGTTTTTAAAAAATCAATTTTTACGGTGAAGTTTTTATAGTACTCCAAGAAAACACAGTTAAATTGCTCACTTTTTTGATATTCTCTGGCCTTGCCAAAGTACATCAAGTGCATTTTTACTCGATCGATAATAGCATCAAGGGCCGATCCAAAAATCTTAAAAAGCTCCTGCCCTTCTTCCATTCGTTGAAGAGCACACAAATCTTCGTACGAAAAAAAACAAACCACATCTTTTTTGGGATATCTTTCTAATTCGCCAGACACCTTTGTGTAAAAAAAAGATGTTTCATGTGCAAGGTTTTGATCAGGGAAAAAACGCGTACAGGATAAGAATGGCTTTTCCTCAGCCCCCAAAGCCCCTAATAAAAAAAGGCCTGAAATTAAAAAAAATCTTTGAACAAAAAGCATACTTTTAAAAAACAAGAAAAACGCGACTACTCTTTTTATCTTAGCCCATCACAAAAAAATTCATAAATTTGCTTAAAAAAAGAAACAAAAAGAGCTAAATCGCATTTTATTTGAGCATTTCACTTCACAGCCCGAAACAATCACCCACCTAAAGACCGGTAAATTACTGTTATTTTTTTGCCATATGGCTCCAGCCCAAACCCATCTTCTATTTTTTTTCTTACAAAATTAAACGCCCCTGCTTTTTGCTCAAAAAGAGTTAATATTGCCCGCTCCCACACATCAAGATCACCTGGATCACACAAAAAACCCGTTTCCTGATCCTCTACAAGCTCTTCAAGCGGTGACAAATGAGAAGCAACCACCGGCAACCCAACAGCCCCTGCCTCCAGTACCGGACGAGCAAAATGCCCTTTTTGAGCTGGAAACACCAAACAATCACTGGTCTGCAAAATGTGGTGCGTAGATTCAACAACCCCTGTAAACCGAATATTTTTAGCCATTTTTTGAGCCAGCTGGTTAACCTGACGGTACCACTGCTGAAGACCCAAGATAGTGCGTAATTTTGACTCAGTGGGCATCTTCCAGGAACCTGCCACAATTAAATAAAAATCGTGATTCTTAACCAAGAGCCGCTCCAATATGCGCAATGCCAACAGTGCTCCTTTTTCGCGAGACAACCCACCCAAATAAACCAAAACATTTGCTTCTTGGGGAATATTTAAAAGCTCTCGCTGCTGCTTTCGCGCGGCAATATTTGGCGAAAAAAACTGGCAATCAACAGGATTTTGCAAAATCACTAATTTTTTAGAATTTTTCCAAAAGCGACCATCATATGTAGATATTGCAATAATTTTTGTTGCACAGCGCTCAACAATAGATTGAATTATCATGCGACGCAAACCCATATACCCCGAAGCCAACGACTCCCGAATATGCCAAACGACGGGAATGTGTTTCCACCATGCCACAAGCGCCCATACTGATAATGAAGAGGTGTTTAAATGCACAATATCTGGTTTTAATTCATCAAACCACTTACCAGCATCAAAAAAAAGCACCTGTACCCAATCCCATAATGCTCGTAAAAAATGATGCACGTGATACCAGCGATACCACCAAATAACCGTATGCGAAAATTCTGCCCTCAAAACAGGCCCTGCAACTGCTATCCCTTCGTCGGTAAACAACTTTACCGCAGGAGAATCAAACAAAAATAACACCACTGGTTCAAACTCTTTTGTATCCAACGATCGAATAAGCAACCGCAAGCTATGAGGAGCACCACCAATCCCAGATCCATGATGAATAAAAAGTATTTTTTTCCTGATCATCATATTTTTAATAACTTAGAACTCTATGCCGTTATGTTCAGCCCAGTTAGCAAGAACAACAAGCAGCCACAAATCACGATACTCACGAGGATCTACATGAACTTTTTGACACAAAGCCTCAACCTTAGATTTATCAACCCAAGAGGCATCTTTAAGCACCTGAATTCGATCTTTAAAATTATCTTTGAGCCAAAAACCCAGAGGCATTTCAAACCCTTTTTTTGAACCAGTTAAAACATCCGTAGGAAAAAAATCTTTAAATCCTTCTACTAGAAGCGGCTTGTTAAACGGCTGCCCAACCCACTTTTTATATGAACTTGGCATAGAAAGAACCAACTCAACAAAATCAATATCCAGAAAAGGAACACGCGTTTCTATAGTCCAAGCCATACTTACCGCATCGGTATCTTGCAGCAAAACACCTGGAACATACCAATCCAATTCTGCCTTAGAAAAAGCATTTAAAAAATCGTCCTCTTGAGCAAAAATACGCTCTAACGAAAGATCTTTTGACGAAAAATTCATAATCGATTTTGACCGCACATCAAACGATAATAATTCTGATAATTTTAAATAATTGGGAACACTTCGATATGCCAAATAAAGATCTTCACCATCAACCGCCCCATGCGCCAAAAATCCAACCCCAAAACGAGAAAACACAGCTTTTGCAAACGAGAATTGATCTGCAACATATTTTGCCATCCAAGAAAAACCATTAAATCCCGGCAACGTATACAGCCGACTCCTTTTTAATAATTCATTGAAATAGCGGTATCCCAAAAAAAGCTCGTCTCCGCCAATCCCAGAAAAAACAACTGGCGTATGCTGGCCTGCAAGTTGAGAAATCATAAACGTATTAAACCCATCTCCACTTGGCTGATCTATTGCTTGAATAAATTGTGTAAAGGCGCTTCGTGCATAAGCACCATCAACCTGAATTTCATAATGATTTGAACCATATTTTTGAGCTGTTTGACGAGCAATCGCCGATTCATCGGTTAACCCTTTGAATGGAGAAGAAAAACCCAAAGAAAATGTTGAAACCTTTTTATTACAAACCCTTGTAAGCATCGCAAGTAACAATGTTGAATCAATTCCGGCACTCAAAAAAACACCCAAATCAACCGCAGCCGCCGAATATTGCCCCACCACCTGTTGAAATTTTTCTTTAACAGCTGATACGCACTCTTGAAAATCTTTCCAGCGATCCTGAACCCGAACAGATGAAATTGTCCAAAACTTTTTATAGTGAAATTGCCTATCACTAAATTCAACAATAGTTGCGGGCTCCACAGAACGAACTCCCTTGATGATCGTTTCTGGCGCTTTTACAAATCCATATCGAACATATGCAGAAAGAACTGCGTAATTTATTTTTTTTTCGATAAGTCCACTTGCAATCAATGCTTTAAGCTCCGAGGCAAAAAGAACTCCCTGCACACCATTATGCTGAATTTGTGCAAAATATAATGGCTTGATGCCAAACTGATCTTTAATCAAATAGGCTTTTTTGTGAACAGCATCCCAAACAACAAACGAAAACATGCCGCGTAATTTTTGAATAAAATCAATGCCCCAGCAAGCAAAACCCAAAAGCAAAACTTCCGTGTCTGTGCCTGAATTGATTTTATACCCCTGCTGAATAATTTCTGGCATCAATAATTGATAGTTATATATTTCACCATTAAAAATAATGGTAAATCGCCCATCGGGCGTGGTCATTGGTTGAATACCAGAAGCGTGCTTGTTCACAATCGCCAATCGCTTGTGACCCAAAAATACTCGGGCATCTTTTGATGCAAAACGACCATCCCCATCAAATCCACGATGTGCTATTGCATGCATCATTCGATCAACTACCGAAACAAAAAATTGCTCTTGGTCACCAACAGATTCACATGCAATAAAACCAACAAAGCCGCACACCAAAAAATCTCCACTAGTGTTCTAGTTGACGATCATTCACAATAGCTGCAATTTTTCTCGGAGCTACAGATTTGCGACCAACAGGATAATACATAATCCCTGCAGCTGCCATTTCATGCGGATCAAAAATATTGCGGCCATCAAAAACAACTTTATCAGAAACAAGTAACAAATCTGATGGGGTTAACCCGACAAACGCCGCCCACTCTGTGCAAATTATTAAAAAATCACAGCTTTTTAAAACTTCTTTTACTGAATTAGCAAAATCAACTCGCAGTTGAGGATATGATAATTTTAACGAAGGAAGAGCTACCGGATCATACACAATCATCGATTGAACTTTATCAACAAGAGCATTCATAAGCGCTACCGCTGGCGAAGAACGAATGTCATCGGTTTCGGGCTTAAAAGCAACACCCAAAACACCACAACGACGAGACGAAAGCATTGAATCATAATATGCATAAATACGTGAAAGAAATGCCGAAACTTGATTCTCGTTAATCTCTTCAACGCATTCAGCAAAGGACATATCAACTCCGTGCACACGCCCAAGATGCATTAATCCTTGAATATCTTTTTTAAAGCAACTGCCGCCATACCCAATTCCTGCACGCAAAAAATGTTTTCCAATGCGAGTATCCGAACCCACACCCTTTTCGACAGCCGAGATATCAGCGCCAACAACGTCTGCTAGTAAAGCAATCTGATTCATAAAACTAATTCGTGATGCGAGCATTGTATTTGAAACATATTTTGTAAGCTCTGACGATTCGTAATTCATCGCAAATAATTGTGTTTCTTTATTCTGAACAAATGGTTCATACAGCTCAATTAGAACTTTTTTTGCCCACTCTGATTTTACCCCAAACACCACTCGATCAGGCTTCATAAAATCATTAATCGCACATCCCTCGCGAAGGAATTCTGGATTTGAAGCAACATCAAAATCAAAAGCATACGCACACGTTTTAAAGATAGATGCAAACAATTCTTCAGTTTTTTTACAAGTACCCACAGGAACGGTTGATTTTTGAACAAACAACATGCGACCACGCGCATTACGAGCAACCTCAACAACAACCGCCCAAACATCGGTCATGTCAACGGCACCATCTTTTTGCGAAGGAGTTCCAACGCAACAAAAAACAACTTCTGGTTCGGTTGAAAGCGCTTCTGAAATATCTGAAGTGAAATAAATATTTCCCGATCCAAGAGCAAGCCTCAGCAAACTATCAAGACCTGGTTCATAAAATGGAACCTGTCCAAGTTGCAGTGCCACAACACGCGACTCATTTCTTTCAACAACCACAACGTTGTGACCTGCTGAAGCAAAACAAACCGCTGTTACCAAACCAACATATCCGGCACCAATAACCACTATTTTTTTCATATCAAACTCCTGCCTGCCGACTTTTTTTCGCTGCAATCGTATGCAAAAAAGTACCAAGTTTTTTTGCCACTGCCTCGTGAGAATATTCTTCTTCTATTAATTTATTTGCCCGCTCAATACATCCTTGTCGCAACTGGTCATCCTGCAATAGCAACCTCAATTTATGCGCTAGATTATCAACATTTCCTTGTTCAAATACAAGACCCCCATCTTTTATCACCCACGGAATCGCTCCAGCATCAGATCCAACAACCGCAACACCATGGGCCATGGCTTCAATAAGAACATGTCCAAACTGTTCCTTCCAAAGAGCAGTATCCTTTGAAGGTAAGACGAGAATCGAAAGAGTTTTTATCAACTCAATCGCCCGATAATGATCGACTGAGCCTGTAAAAATAACTTTTTCTGCAACACCCAAAGACTCTGCCAAGTTTTTTAAAAAAATCTCTTCTTTCCCAGATCCAACTATCAATAATTCAAGATCTGGCTGAGACAAAACAACTTGCGCAAAAGCCTGAATTAAATTATCTACACCTTTTTCTACAGTTAATCGACCAACAAAACCAATACATTTTTTTTTCGAAATAATCTGTTCATGTTCAACATCAATTCCCAACTGTGGAGCCACCAGAACGGGTCCATTAAATCCATCTTCCCTGAGCAACCTTGATGCCTCAGGATTACCAACAACTGCCGCTGTTGAAAAAAAACGATTAAATCGCTCAATAAACGACCAAAAAAGCGTATACTTCCATCCCCACGGATGTCTCCAATTAACCCATGTAAAAAAAACAAAGGGTACAAACAAACCTTGCAACAAACAAACGGTTATAAATTGAAAATAAGAAAAAGCATTCAGCCCTTGTTCGACCAACAAAATATCTGGTGAGGTATTTTTTACAATTCGCCACACATCTCCCCATGAATATCTATGCAAAACTTCATTTCCGTGATGAGCAACCGAATATTCTTGAAAAAAAACCGTTCCCTTCTGATTTTTTGCCTGAGAACTAACGGTAAATAAAGCATCCTTCCACAGTGTCGGCGTAATAACAGTAACCAAATCAGCAGGATACACCGAAGAATAGACCTCCCACTTTTTTTTATTGATTGATGAAAGGTACGTGTGCCCCACTACCAAAAGTTTCATGTTCACCCTCTTTTTGTTCATCAATTGCTATAAAATGATTTTCTAACTCTGGATACGCGCGACTCAATGCCCATTGAAATCGAGTAAAAACTGTTTTTTTTGAAAACAATGCATTAACCAACGTCAACGCTCCCCGCGCATAAAAAGCATGTTTAACTCTATCTTTTTTAAGCTGCTCAACCCGATCAACCATTTCTTCAACTTCATTCAAATTCACCAGAAATCCAGTCATTCCTGGAATCACATAATCTAAAACACCACCACATCGCGTAGAAACCACTGGAACGCCCCATGAAAGCGCATCCAAACCCGCAATCCCCAGGCCTTCTTGGTCAGAGGTGATAACAAAAACAAATGCTTTTTTATATAATTCATCTAATTTTTGCTGCGAAACAAATCCATGAAAAATTATGCGACCAGCAAATCGCTTTTGCACGTCCAAAACAAGAGGATCTTCTTCTGGAAAACGCCCAACAATATCACAAAACACCATGTCATCGTTTTGACAAAGTTTTTCGCATACAGCCAACAGCATTGATAAATTTTTACGCGGATCTGTAAATCTTCCAACAGCTAACAGATGAATCCGAGGTCCCGTTTCTTTAATTTCTTGTAGCTTTATCTCCACAGGAACAGGACAAATTTTCATCAATTCTCGAGATTTTCCCAAAACTTGGGTACATAAATTTTGTGTATACAAACTAATTGGCAATAAAACAGTTGTTTGCGCTAAAATTTGTTTTTCTGAATACTGCAAAACGGGATCCGCTATTTTTTGAATAATTTTTTCAGACAAAGATGCTTTTTTTAACCGATGCTCACGATCGTGCGCATATGTTGAAGCTAACCAAAAAACAAATTTTTTATTCAATAAGACTGCGGGATGAGCAATGTGCGGTGTTCCACCTGTGACAAAAACATACTCATATTCGGATAAATATTTTTTCCAAATATTGTAAGTAAACCAATACAGCGAAGGTTCACTACGAGCTAGGACGGCGCCGATCTCGACACACTTCATGCCCTCGTATTCACGCTCAATAGAAGTTGATGAAAATCGCAGCTGTGAAAGACTCATCGCGACATCTGGATAAAAACTTAAACAATATACTTTTGGCTGAAAATACCGCTCACAAAATTCGTATACTATTTTTAACGAAGACAGCACTCCTCCGCCATCTCCTGGATGCGGCGCTATAATCGCAATTGGTGGCTTTGTGCGAACAGAAGAACCCATGAAATAATCCCCGGCAAATTATATCCTTAGCCAAAGCGTATCACGAGTTACAAAAGTGGTGAACAAAAACAACCGCCACGATCAAAAAACAGCTTCAACATTTTTTGCAAAGAATATATCTCAACTCGTTTTTTTGCTTCAGCTGCCATCTTAATTCGTTCTTCTGGATGATCTAAATACCAATTAATTTTTCGCTCCAAATCATCAACATCTTTATACATCGCGATTGATTCATTTTCTGTAAAAAGAATATCGGCATGCTCGTGTGAATAGGTGGCCAGTTGAAAAACCTCTGCCGCAGCAGCTTCCAAACTTCGCATATTGTGTGCTGTATAATTTTGTAATCGCAGTGGATTTAGCACAATCTTGCAAGCCCTCAGGCGATCAACCATCTGCTGCTTATACTCAGCAGAACCACAATACCGCTCATAAAGAATTTCGTCTTGGTCTTTATACTCATCCCATCGATTACCCCAAACGCCAATTTTTAACAGAGGCAAACGTTTAACTATTTGTGACAATAATTCAAAACGCTCATCATCGGCTGTGCCAATAAATCCAACGTCATACAATGGCTCTTTTGGTAAAAAATGTTCAAAAAATCGCGCATCATACCCAAATGGAAAATAACAAACATGCCTAACTCCCAACGACGTTAAAATCGGCATCAACGCTAATGACCAAGAAAGAACAACATCATACAACGCGAGAGATTCCACGACGCCTGGATTTGAATTTCCGTTCGTAAACAAAAACGGATTATCTGGATAAAATAAAATAAATCGAGTTTTCAATCTTTTTTTTAGTCGACTCAATGTCTTTGGCAAAATCGTGTCGCCTTTTAAAACAAAGCAAAAGTCAGGCTCAAAACTCGTACACAATTCTTCAAATCGCTGGTTAATTAGATAAGAAAAAATCGATGCAGAAATTCGATTAAGACGAAATCGAGATAATACGCCAAAAGCAGTTTCAACTCGGGTACAATCAAAACTCCGAACCTGATATCCATAATTTTGCAAAATCTCAACAAATGAATCTGCGTAGGCATAACCAGACAACGATGTTGAACGCTCACCAACAATAAGAATCTTATTCACTACGACTTCCCACAAGCCGACGACCAAAATTCAAAGTATATCGATAAATTGTTGCTATCGCATCCGTACAATCATTCCATGAAATGTGAAGCGCAAAAAATGTTCTTATCCAAAGAACAACAACACCTACAAACATCCCAATCGTCATAACAACGGCGCCACAAAAAGCTCCCGTTAAAAAATTACACAAAACAACTGTTGCAAAAAAAAGAGCTCCTCCCTGCACAAGATGCTGTTGAAACATAATCCAGGGTTGTCGCAATCCATATAAAAACAAACTTGGAACATCATCATAAAATGCTCGCAATGCACCATACAAACAAAGAAGTTGATACAACGGCACAGCCTGTCTCCAGGATTCACCCAAAACAATAATCATCCATACCGGAGCCAAAAATGCCAAAAATGCTTGAATCGGAAGTATCACCAAAAACTTAGTCATCTGAGCTAATAAAAAAATCTTTTTTAATTGCTCCAAATTCCCAACATTTGTCGCATACAACGGAGTTGCAAGCCGACCGCAGACCGTCGTAAAAATAAGCGGTAATGTCGCCATCTTAAAACTTCGAGCATACAGTCCACCTTGATGTGTTCCATGCGAAACACCGATAAACGCACCCATAAAATCATATAAAAAAAGACTCACAAGGCCACTGCAGGCCGTTGCAATCCCAAAAGAATGAATCCATTTTTTTAATAATAAAAAATCAAATTCTCGTGAAAAACGCCAAGACGAGGCATACACATACCCGGCGCATAAAAAAATTTTTTCACTCAACCGTTGAACAACTAACGCAGAAACCCCAAAACCATTTTTAACCGACACAAGAGCCAAAACAAAACTCAACACCAAGCTTACAATTTCAAGTCCTGCAAGCTGACAAAGACGATACTCCCTCTCCAAAATAGTTTTGTACGTCAACGAAATTTTTTCGAATAAAAAAGCAAGCGCCAACAAAAGTGCAATTCCATGCACATCAGAAAAAAAAGATATGTTTTTTACATATCCTGTCGCCGCAACCACTAAAAGCGGAATTAATCCTAAAAAAAATCTTATTTTAAGGTGTGTTGCATAAACCACCTCTGCCTGCGCCTCGTGCTCATGCAAAATGGCCTGATCCCAACCCCAATCAGTTAACGCATTAAAAATATCTAAAGAAAAAACACCAATAACCAAGCGCCCAAAATCGGCGGGATCTAGTAAGCGAGCAAGCCAAAAGGTAAAAAAGATTGAAAAGAACATAGAGCCATAATGACTTGCAAGAAGCGAAAACCCCTTTAAGACATATTGTGACTCTATGTTTTTTTTCATTGATTTGCCAAAATGCGCGCGTATTGTCGAACTATTTTTTTGCCATACGCATTCCAGGAGTATTTTTTGACATGGCTTTGTCCAGCAAGCCCCATTTGATACAAGTCTTCTTGATGCGCATACGCCCAACCAATTTTTTCAACTAATGCATCAGTATTTGCATGCGGAACAATAAATCCATGAGCTCCGGATTCGATAACATCTTGCGCACCCGTTCGGTCGGTACATAAGACAGGGACTCCAGCTGCAAGCGCTTCTGTGTAAACCATTCCCCAGCCATCTTGTACAGACGGAAGAACTAACAACGATGCTTCACTGTACCATTTTTTTAGATCAGCTTGTCTTACCGATCCTACATAGTTCACCGAAGGCGAAACCATAATGTCACCAGTAAAATCGAATGGAGATCCAATAATTGTTAATTCTGCTGTACTTGCAGGAAGATTTAACCGCTTCCATGCTTCAAGCAAGTAACCGATACCTTTTTGCAAAGACAACATACCAACAAACACAACTTTGAATTTTTTTGGCTGCTCAAGACGAGAAACATAAAACTGATCTACATCAACCCCATACGGCGTTAAAATCAATTTATGAGGCGAAACACCTTGATCGATAAAACTTTGCTTAACATGAGAAGACGGAACTGAAATGTAATCAGCAAGTGCATATTCTTTAAGCATTTTTTCGCAATTTTCTGAATTAATTGCTGCCGGTTTTACACCCCAACGCTCAGCTTCTTCTTGAATTATTCTTTGTTGCTCTAAGATGTGCATCGAACCAGATTCGATCACAAGCTTTGCGCCCATGTTTTTAATAGTCGCAATACTTTTTTCAACGTAATGCGCCCAACCAACAACGATATCAATGTCTTTTGCTTCATGGAGTTTTTCATCAAACCACTCATCAAACCATCGATCCTTCATTACGTACCAAGATGCAGGATTCATAATGTATCGTCCTCCAAAAGAGTTATACACATTATCCCAAAACCCTACCGATTTATTGTAAAAGATTTTTTGCTCTGGAACGTAATTTTCATCTCCCTGTCTATAACTTGCAGTGTACAAGCCATGCAAAACATCATATCGCTGTAGTTGATGCGCTAAATGAAATGCATGAAACCTGCCCCCCGCAGCCACCGCAATCTTCATAGAATTCCCTGCTTTAAAAGTTTATTTTCCACCCCATAAACACTATTTGCATTCGCCTGCTCTTGCAAAAAATATTCAATCGTTTTTTGCAATCCTCGAGTCAAATCACAGGTTGGATTCCATGAAAACAACGTTCTCATTTTTGTAATGTCTGGACATCTTTGCGGAGGATCATCATGGGGTAATGGCTTGAAGATAATTTCTGATTTGCTTCCCGTCAGATGAATAATTTTTTCCGCAAGTTCCAATAATGTTACTTCGTGAGGATTACCAATATTAAGTGGGCCAGTAATTTCATCACCAGACCATAATACCCTCATAATGCCTTCAACCAAGTCATCAACAAAACAAAAAGATCTTGTCTGTAGTCCGGAACCAAACATTGTAATTGGCTGATTTGCAAGCGCTTGCGTAACAAACGTGCTTACGACCCTTCCATCATCAATGCTCATGTACGGACCATACGTATTAAAAATACGAATGACCTTGATATAAGTACCATACACACGAAAAAAATCGAAACACAATGATTCTGCAGCGCGCTTTCCTTCATCGTAGCATGCGCGAATACCAATAGGATTGACATTCCCCCAATATTCCTCTCTCTGAGGATGCTCCAACGGAGAGCCATAAACCTCACTTGTTGAGGCCTGCAAGAATCGCGCACCAGTTTTTTTTGCAAGTTCTAATAAATTTAATGTTCCCAAAAAAGATGTTTTAATTGTTTCAATCGGTGCCGACTGATACCAAATGGGAGATGCTGGACATGCAAGATTCATAATATAATCAGCAACAATTTCTAGTGGTTTTGTAACATCATGATTGATTATCGAAAATCGCGGATTGCTTAATAAATCATCCAAATTTCGACGCTTACCTGTAAAAAAATTATCCACCCCAATAACTTCATGCCCATCAGCAAGAAGTCTACGACAAACATGCACTCCCAAAAAACCAGCAGCCCCAGTTACTAAAATTTTTTTCATATACTCAAATCTTAAAAGATCATAGACATGCCTCAACATGAAACAAATCAAACCTGCTAATGTCAAGATACGAATACCTAAAACAAACTCTTTTTATACTCAAATTAAGAAATATTAAAATCATTCAACTTTACACGGAGAAAAAATCGCGATATCGTCTCCGGCGAAACTAAAGGATTCTTCCGAGTTTTATCATGATGCGATTATGTTTTTTAATTTGTTTATTGTTTGCTCATTTGAGCGTCTATTCGCAGGAAATCAAACGAGTTTTGTATTCACCTTACGGCATAATTCACTACATACAAACAACAACAACAAGAAGCGCCGACAGCCAACTCACCACCGTCAACACCGAAATTAATTTCCAGCCATACGAAAATAATCAGACAACGGCGAGCTCATCTTCTCATTCGAATGAATCAAGCCATTCACAATTCTCTAGCTTTAGTGATCGCCGACAGCAAAGACGTGAACGCCTTGCAAATCTTACCCGTCAGAGCACTGAGCAAATACTCGATTACGCAAGACAAGCAACCAATGAATACTACCAAACCCACCGATCTGCGGGCTCTTTTCTTGGATTTGCAACTAGGCCGATGTGTTTTGTAGGAACAGTTCTTGATTCTGGCATGGTTGAATATCATCCGATTCTTGCCGGTCAAAATCCTGATGAATGGTTTGATTTAGGCGCATTTTATAGTCCACGCACCGATCCTTTTTTGCAGCATATTGTAAGAAATGCACATGAACAAACCATGGACGATGTCAGCCGCATGGTGCGCAGTTGGTCAGATGAGCAGCACATAGAATTTGAAAAACACAAAGACGTGCACAATGACTACGCCGAGTACCTCAACAATAAATACAGTGGCTGGGCAAAAAACTATGGCGGGTACCACTTTCATCCATCAGCGCTGTATACCATGTCCAAGTATCGCATCTCTCCCTGGAGCGTTATTGATGCACTCGATTATGGGAAAAAATCAGGTGCCGACGAATCGTATAATCCTTTTTTAAAAATTTATTCGAGCAACCAAAGCGCAGGGTTTCGCGTCTTGCTCAGGAGCAACATGGTGCGCAAGAGTGAGATTTTAGCTGTCGCAAACGAAAATGATCCACTTGAAGAACCAAGCGATTCTGCCAAAAACCAAGAATTTAGTAATCGCAAGTGGGAAGAACGTTGCCTGCTCAAAAAAGCGCGCGAAAAAGCATGCGCGCTCAAGCGCACCCAAGACGGACTTTTGGAACTTTCGTTTCTTGAGGGTTTGTACAAAACATTTTCTGCAGAACAAAAAGCATCACTCGCATCGTTTGATGCACAGCCCCTTGGCATGGACATGTATGAATACAATATTTGCCATCACGACCAAGAAATGCAGGTTCACTATCACCTCTTCAGACCAAGCGCAACACGGTTTGTTGTCGAAAATAAATTACTTCCAAATGAATTAATCAAAAGTTTTTTGCACGCAGACCGATCAACCTGGATCAACCACCCTGGATTGACGATCGCGATTAACGATGCAACAGATTTGTGCATGCTGATCGATGAAGGCAACAAGCGCATTCATACCATTTTTAAAGGCGCTGCCTGGGGACGCAGGCTCAACACGCCACCCTTGCCAGAATGCTCACATGAAAAAGCTGTTATGCGTGATACGCGTGATTGCACAGACATATTCAAAAAATATAATTCCCTTTCGGACGATGAAGCTGCCGATCTTTCAGACACGCTCTGGTTAGATCACCTGCATCCCTCGCCCGAACGGTGGGAACATGAAACAACCTGTTCTTCTGATGGGATGTCATTTTATGGGTGGCATTTTACAAAAGTAGCCCTTTTTGGGGCGCTTGTGTGCGATGTTTCACCTCGTGTTGTAGCTACCGCCCTTGGGCAAGCTTCTACTTCGGCCGGCGCGGCTGTTGCGACAGGATCGACCTTCGCACTCGCACCCAACCTGACATGCTTGGCAATCGCCGGGGCCGGAGCTTTTGTGGTCTACAATGTCGCGCAAAAAATTGTGAGCCGTATTGTACGTGTTATCGAAAAAATAAAGAATCTCGTAAATTCATTGGGTTTTATTTCAGACAATATTTCGTCAGGGGTTCTTCCTTCTACTGTCATGAAATCGCCTGAGGATATTCGTTATGCTTCGTTCGTGCGTGAAATTAATGATGTCAGAAATGATATATGTGCTTTTAATGACGACATTCACGCAAGCAAAACAACGGAAAATGAATTGCCCTCTGGGAATAATGATCCTGGAGGTCCCAAAAAACCAGATGATGAAGATGAAGAAAAGAAAAAA
>VHBT01000009.1 GCA_016871815.1 Candidatus Dependentiae bacterium | reverse complement strand
TCGAGCTTGCCGAGCGCGAAAGACAAAGGCTTGAAGCTCAAAAAGAAGCTCATAAAAAAGCAAGCCAAGAAAAAACAGCTAGTACAACAGCTGGTACAACAGCCGCAACCCCCACTGAAAAAGTTACGAAAAAGAAAAAAAGAAAGAAAGAAGGGAGCGCACCGCGACCTGTCCCGAGCTTGCCTCTGGCAGCACCGGCTCCAACAGCACAAGAAATGCCAGCTACTGTTGCAAGATCCGCAAGCGCAGATTCTCCCAGATCATCCACGAGCTCACCACATCGACGATCACCATCACCAGCACCAAGAGATCATGCCGAACCTTCATCAACAGAAGACACCCCGTCAACGCCGTCAACCTCTCCAGCGAGTACCGTTATCAGCTCTGTCTCAGCCATGGATACAGATCATAGCCCACAATCCCCAAAAACCCACTACGAAACTGGTCGTTACGAAGGGCAAAAGCTTTGCGAAAAATATTCTCCCCAACAATTGCTCAATGAAGCATCCTGGCACGTACATTTTTTTGAAACTAACCTTGGAGCACCAGGAGCTGTCGTCAGTCTTGAATATTGGCAAGGACGACTTGCTGCTATTCAATTTGAGCACGAAAAGACATCCCCCGAAACTCAAGCAGCCCTGATGACTCGATACAAAAATGGTCTTGCTGAAGGCGAAGCTGCCAAAAAAGAAGCAAATGATGGCTTTTTTAAATCAATTTCAGATCAACTTGCTAGGCATGAATCAGCAAAACACCCATCTATTGAATGGCATTCCCACTGGATATACCTCAAAGGGTGCGCCCACGGATACAGAGGCCTTCCAAAAAGTGATTAATCAAAGTTATTCAGATATGCGATAAATCAAGTATTTTTACAAGCATGAAAAATGATTTTATGCTTGTAAAAATACCATTCTAATGATAAAAGGTGTCTGCAATGAAAGTATTAGGACTCGATCTTGGCGATCGCTGGGTTGGAATTGCAATTTCTGATGGACTTCAAATGACCTGTCGACCACTCAAGACAGCCACTGTAGATACCGCTGTGAACGAAT
The DNA here is from genome assembly GCA_016871815.1 of Candidatus Dependentiae bacterium. Lineage (NCBI taxonomy): Bacteria > Candidatus Babelota bacterium. The sequence continues at coordinate 26,078 of VHBT01000009.1, read as the reverse complement.
TAATTCAAATCTTCAAGCAAGAACATATCGAAAAAATTATTGTAGGGCTTCCAACAACAATGCGTGGAACATCCAGCGAGCAAACAGAAAAAATAAAACAACAAGCCAATTCTCTGCTACAAGAACTTAATACCAAAATTAAAAAAAATATCCCTCACGAGTTTTGCGATGAGCGCCTTTCAAGCAAGCGAGCTCAATCAGTAATGATCGAAAAAAACACACAAAAAAAAGGCGACAAAAACAAAGAACATTCAATAGCCGCTGCTTTTATTTTACAAAATTATTTGGATGCACAAGCCTTCAAAAAAGCCACTCAAGAAGATTATTTATCTTAACAATCAAAATCCCGTAGGGTGATAGCAGAAAGGAGCTCGCCTATACTATTATCAAAAAAAGCTGCATGAATTACTCGTCAAATAAATTTAACAATTTATTGTCTTTTATTTTTGACAATACAGGAGAATTTTATGAGATGTCCAAAGTGCGAAGGGTTAATGGTAACCCAAACTTTTTTAAACACATTCATCAATTTTAAAGGGTGGAAATGTTTAAATTGTGGTAAAGTTGTTGAAAAGAAAGAAAACAGCCTAAAAGAAAACGCTTTCAGCCTCTTTTATCAACGGCAACGAGCAAAAGATCAAGACGAGTAAACACATGACTTCTCACTTCCTGGTCCTCCAGTGCAGCTACAAAAATCTCTCCATCGGTATCTCTTGCAACGAAAAATTGATTGATTCGGTCCAGGAAGTTAGCAAAACAGCGAGCTCAACATTAGTTCCTCTCGCTCAAAGTATCTTAAAAAAAAATAATCTAACGCTTGAAGCGCTCTCAGGAATAATTATTGACCAAGGACCAGGCGCATTTAGTTCATTGCGGGTACTACTCTCTACGGTCAACGCTCTTGGCTTTGCCCTCAAAATACCTCTTGTCGGCCTTGATGGCCTTGATGAACTTGCAAAAGCAACCCTAAGTCACATTTTATCTGAAAACCACTCTCATCGGTCATTTATCATAATTTGTTTGCTTAATGCGTATAACGCTGAGTCTTATTATGGAATTTATGAAATAAATTTTGATGCAAAAGAAATTATCACCAAAAAATCTGCTGGATACAAAAAAACAGCTCTTCTTTTGGATGAAATTGCTAAAAAATACCCCAACATCAAAATATATTTTTCTGGAAACGGTATTGTATTATGCACTGACCAGATCAATTCAGCCTTCAACTCAAATCAAGTAGAACTTTTTCCGCAGATTGAACTTGCCCCCCTTGAAATTCTAAGTAAAAGTGGTTTTTTGCTTTTCTGCTCAACCCAAAATCAATCGTCAAAACTCACCCCCTTGTACCTAAAAGAAAACATGTACACTCCAAGTTCAAAGAGTTCATAAATAGATTTTTTATAAAAAAAGGCCTTTTTTGTAAGCTTCTGGCCTATTTTTTTTTTATTTCATAAGCTCATTAATTAGTAAATTTAAACAATAAATCCAAGGTGGTCTTTCTATAATGGCAAAACTAAATTTAAAAAACCTTTTTTTAAAAATTATAAAATTAATTTTTTTTGTAGCTCTAATCTCTCCAGGACGCGGAGTAGCGCTTCCAAGTTTCATGCCAAAACCGTTGTTTAGACTAGAACCTTTTGGCAGCATGCCAAAAGAAGGATTTGTCGGCAATGATTTTTTTAATTATTTTTCTTTGTACGAGCAGGAACCTCATACATTTACTCCATCCCCCTCAGATCCTGAACTTCCTCTTATTAAAATGACAAGAACAAATGCTCAGCTTTGTGCTACTTGCGAAACCTATCAAATACGCGATCCGAAAACTGGAGAAGTAAAATGTGGTTATAAATTAAAACAACACACACGAGCTCTTTGCAATCAAGACGACATAGATTTATCTTATAATAAACCCTTAAAATCATGTTCAACGACTCCTTCTGGACGAAAATACGTTATTAAACATCCAAATAAAACAGAAACAATTCTGAGGGACTGCCCTGAATGCAAAACATTTAATTATGGATATGAGTATGATGTTCTTTCGAAAAGAACAACACCAGGACATTGTGGATTTGACATTAAACCTAAACCAGCAAAAATAATTTACTTATTAGGAGTCTGCTGCCCAAGACGAGTCAAGCGCAGAATAGACGCAGAAAGAGCTCTCTTTAAAAAGCCTGAACAACTTATAATCGAAGCTGCAGTTAGGACCGAAACTGAAGCTGAAACTAAAAAAAAAAGTGAAGACTGATTAATCATAACTCTAAAAGGTTTTATTTCGTGTATGTACAAGTATGGCTTTTGGCCGGATGGCAAGAGCCCTTGTGGTATAAGGTCCCACCAACAAAAGAATCATTAATTTTTATTGATTCTTTTGTTGAAGTTCCTTTGCGTAACCAAATTTTTCCTGCGCTTGTGCAACGCTGCACAAGCCAACCACCACAAAAAATAAATGTGTCCAACATTCGTGAAATTATACGCGTCTTTGAAATCCCAAAAGACAACAAACATTCATCGTTTATTAACAAAGTTGGGCATTTCTATTTCGTATCACCAACAACGCTCTATCAACGCTTCATCTCATCAATTCAATCAAAGCCAGAAGAATTGGATAGCTCAACGCAAATTACGGTACAAACCGTCCCAGATGTCATACTTTCAAACGAACAGGCGGCTGCAATTGCAACAATTACACCCGCAATAATTCAAGAGACATACAAGCCATTTCTACTCCATGGCGTTACCGGCTCTGGCAAAACAGAAGTATATAAAAAACTCATTAAAACAGCTCTTGAGCAAAAAAAAACGATCTTGTGCCTCTTTCCCGAAGTTGCGCTTGCATTGCAATTTGAAGCTATTTTTAAAGCTCAGCTCACAACTCCACACCTTGTGTTTTCATTTCATTCAAGTTCAAAAATTTCTGCGAAAAAGACGCTGTGGAATAACCTTTTAAATAAAACTCCCTGCGTCATCTTAGGCGTTCACCTTCCTGTTTTGTTACCAATTTCAAACCTTGGACTAATCATCGTCGATGAAGAACACGAACGAGGCTTTCAGGAAAAACGCCATCCAAAAATAAATTCGAAAGAAATGGCGCTCTGGCGAGCCCAACTATACAACTGCCCTATCGTACTTGGATCTGCAACCCCCAGCCTCTCAACGCTTTACCGAGAAAAGCGGGGTCTTATCCAAAAATGCACTCTATCAAAACGGTTTCGTGGAAAGTTTCCCTCTATCATTCACGCATCGCTCAAAGATTCTCCTAAGAAGCGCGCTTCTTTTTGGATTACCCGCGAGCTGGAAAAAGCGATTACTGATCGATTGCAAAAAAAAGAACAAGTGATTTTGTACCTCAATCGTCGAGGATATAGCTTTTCTGCGCAATGTCAGTCGTGCGGCGAATTTGTTACTTGCAAGGCTTGCTCTGTTTCACTTACTCCTCACGAGCTAGAAAACAATTCTTTTTCCCTTTCATGCCACTATTGCGGATATGCATGCGCAGTGCCAACCACCTGCAAAAAATGTCATAAATCAGAGCTCCCCCTACTCATGAAAGGAATCGGAACTCAGCAACTTACAACAATCGTCAAAAAACTTTTTCCTGATGCACGAGTTGCGCGAGCTGACCTAGATTCTACAAAAAAGAAACGCGAGTGGCTTGAAGATGTTAAAAAGTTCAAACAAGGAGAAATTGACATCCTCATCGGAACACAACTAATTACAAAAGGATACCACTTTCCCAAAGTAACTCTTGTTGGGATTGTATGGGCAGACCTTGGTCTTGCAATTCCAGACTACCACACGCGCGAAAGTGTTTTACAAAAACTTATTCAAGTTGCAGGCAGGGCCGGCAGAGAACAAGAACACAGTGAAGTTATCATTCAATCAATGAGCAACGATGATCTTTTTTCATACATCAGCGAAGAAAAATACCCTGCGTTTTGCGAAAATGAATTGCTGATGCGTCAAGAGCTTGCATATCCACCATTCACACGGCTCATACAAATCGAATTCTTCAACAAAAAAGAAACCGTTTTAATCGACGAAATACATCAATACAAAAAAGCGCTACAAGAAGTTATCTCCAACCAAAATCTTCCAATTGTTGTGCTTGGACCAGTAGAACCTCTCATGAAAAAAATCGGCGGCGTTGAAACCAGACACCTTTTTTTACGCAGCACAACATTTCAAGACATCCAAACTCTGGTCACCAAAGCTCCAGCGTTTAAAACATTTTCAAGCTCTATTTTTATAAATTCCACTTAAAAAGCATCCATAAACGATCTTTTTCTTCGCTCTCTGTTCATTTCCATGCGTAATTTTTTAAAATCAGTGTATACTTCTCGCGCATAACATTGATGTAATTCGTTTTTTACAGTACTGCGGTTTACGATGAAAAAAAACTTTTCTCTTTTTAAAATTATCCAATTAACATTTCCAACATTTATTTCCCAGGCAACGCTTATGGCCGTTGGACTTGTTGATATGTATTTTGCTGGCGGACTTGGAAGCGCTGCAATTTCCGCGCTTACGATCGCTCATACCTCGTGGAATATGATCATGGCGTTTTTTGAAGGCCTACGTCTTGGCACAACAATTCTAGCTTCTCAATTTTTTGGAGCTCAACGCGAAGAAGACATGTATCATGTTGGTCGAATCGGGCTCGCCATTTCTGCAATTCTTGGAATCCTTTTGATTATTTTAGGAAAACCACTTGCGATTCTCATTTACGCAACCTTTAGCAAAACACCAGAAATTCAACAACTCGGTATTCGCTATTTACCAATTATCATGGCCTCTGGTGGGTTCACCTTTGCAACATTTGTTATCGATGGCATGTTTCGCAGCACAAATCGAGTAGTAATTCCAACGATCATTACACTGATTGCACAATCATTAAATATCATACTCAACTGTGTATTTGTTTGGGGCAGAATCGACTTTATCGTTATTCCATTTGTCTGCAAAATTCCCGTTAACCTCTATTTTTGTGAACCAATGGGTATCGAAGGAATTGCATACGCAACTCTTCTTGCATACATCATTTCAGCACTTTTTGCTCTCGGTGCACTCTATACCCAAGGATTTAAATCTCTTTTTTACAGACTTGGAACATCATTTAAAGCAATTCTTGGTGATTATATCAAAAGCGCATCAAGCGTTGGTGTTCATGCTGGTTTTAGATTTATGGCAATGCTTATTTTCAACAGAATCCTAGAAGCTCTTGGACAAAATGCATCTGCATCTTTTGGTGTTGCAGCACAAGTCTTTCACATATCATACATTCCAGGCCTTGCCTTCATGTTCACCATGTCTCTGTTGATCGCACAACTAATCGGTGGAAAACAAACTAACTATCTTTGGCACGTCGCTGTTCGTGTTACAGGAACAGCTCTCTGCTGTGCAGGAATTATTGGTATAGCAGTTTTTGCTTATGCGTACGAAATTGCGTTAATTTTCAGCCCAACAGACTTAATTGTGGCTCAAAATGCAGCAACACTCATCAAAATCATCGCGTTTAATCAGTTTATCGTAATGACAAATTTCATGTTCCGTGGATACTTAAATGGTGCCAAACAAACAGCTTTCCTTATGAGAGCAAGCATGATTACAACTTACGGGGTATTTTTGCCAACTTCGTATCTTATCGCAATCATCTTCGAGCAAGGACTTGTTGGTGCTTACGCGGGAATCGTCACATGGAACCTTGTTGATACATTAGTAAACGCGCTTAAAGCACGTCAAATTGCTCAACAATTCAAACAAGAAGAAGCAATCATTGAGGCCGTAACCGATTTAATCGAATAACAAAAACAAATTACAAAAAAAGCGGGCAAAGAATGCCCGCTTTTTACTTTAAAACACTATAATTTTTTATCTTTAACATCATACCCAAGAGCTACTAATTGAGCTCGAATCTGATCTGCCTGTACCCAATTTTTTTCTTTTCGCGCAATTTCTCGCTGTTCAATAAGCGTTTTTATTTCGTCCGAAATTTCTTGTTCTTTGGGCTCTTCAAATTTCAAGCCTAGGACCTGCTCACACAACGCTTTGGTTAGTTTTCTTGCTTCTGGTGAATTTTTTATCTCTGAAATATGCTCAAAAATTAACGCAATAGCTTTTGCTGACCCCAAATCATCTTCTATTGCCGCAAAAGCCTGTGAAATAAATGGTATATCTTGCTCAAGTACCGCCTGCATAAAATCAATATCACTGATCGATTCCACTCGCCAGAACAAATCATTCAGCCTATCAAAAGCTTTCTCTGCTGCCGCAAGATCGTCATCCGAATAACTCAAAGGCTTATTGTACCCATGCTGCAACATCAAGAAGCGAAAGGCCATCGGTTTATTTTTCTCTAAAACATCTTTCATCAATAGTACATTTCCCAGACTTTTCGACATTTTTTCTTTATTCATCAACAAAAATTCAACGTGCATCCAATAAGATGCTAGTGGATACCCAAATCCAGCCTCAGACTGCGCACACTCATTTTCGTGATGCGGAAACATCAAATCTGCGCCTCCACCATGAATATCTAATGTTTTGGCATATTTACCAACCATCGCAGAACATTCAATATGCCATCCCGGCCTGCCATACCCCCAGGGTGAACTCCAGTAAAGACCATCACTGTTCCCTTTCCACAAAGCAAAATCTCCCGGATTTTTTTTGCCATCGGCAACATCAACCCGTGAACCAGCTAAAAGATTTTCAAGCGGATGACCCGACAATTTTCCATACGCAGAAAACGATGCAATGTCATAGTAAACATCATTGCCCACCACATAAGCATGTTTTTTGGCTATTAATTGCTCAACTAACTCAATAATTTCTGGAATCGTCTGGGTAACCCGCGGCTCATGACTCACCGGCAAACAATTAAGTTTTTGCAACCCTGAATGAAAATCGGCAATAAATGGCTGCACAAATTGCGTAATTTTTTCTTCGATCTGGGTATGCGGAAGCGGAATACGATCTAAAATCTTATCGTCAATATCAGTAAAATTCCTGATATACGTAACCTTTTTTCCTAAAACCTTAAGTAATCTATGCAAGATATCAAAGGTTACATACACCCGCGCATGACCAATGTGCGAGTAACTGTATGGCGTTATGCCGCAGACATACATCGTAACATAAGTCAAAGACTGAGCCACAAACGGCTCTTTTTTGCGCGAAATCGTATTCGATAATTTTAAATTCATACCAAAACCCTACAAATGCTTTTTTATAAACAAAGCATACCAAGAAAATGCCACTCCCTCAAAAAACTCATGCTTAATGAACAGTTTCAAATAAAATCACCGTATGGATAAATTTTTTCAAAAAAACCATAAAATTATTCTTTTATTATAGTTTTTCGCTCAAGTCATACTTGTCTTTTAGACTTAAAGAATCTTAAAAAAGATTAAAAATGGGTTTTTTATGAATACAAAAATAAAAATGATTTGTTTGATGCTTCTTTTGGCATCAAATGTTATTGGACAACCGGTGTTACTGGTTCCCGGAGCGCAAACGACAGCGCTTTCTACCAAACAAGTCCAAACAGTGCACGTGACTGGCGATGTAGCATCGTTGGTACAAAAAAAAATGACCGTCTCAGCGGAAGAAATTCGCTGGTTGAAGGTTTTTACCAAAAAAGATGATTTAGTACAACGCGTAAAAAATAACGAAAGTAAGCTTGCCCGCGAGCTGAGATTGCTTTTTGCAGCAAAACAACCTGCAGTTCTGGCTGTTGCTGCAGAAACCGAGCTTGATTCAGTTGTAATTCAGCTTTCGATTGACGCAAAAGGCATGCATGAAGTTGTGGTTTATTCTGTGGCCGAGTGTCCTGCGTGGGTTGCGCCATTGGTTGATGCGAGTGCGCAAGCGGCTGACAGTTCATGGTCACTTGCTAAAAAATTAGGAGTAACCGGATTGGTTGTTGGTATTTCTGTCATGCCAATAGCAGTGCTAAAGGGTAACTCACGCAAACAAATGGTTTTTAATAAAACCAAAGCCAACAAAACTCCATGGGCTGAAATGACAGCAGAAAAATTTATTCTCCCGACCAATTATCATTATAACCCCTCAGAGGACTCACGCAAAAAAAGTGTCTGCCAATCCATGGCCTCATTTGAAACGGTTACCACAGAATTTGGCCGAGCTGTTGCGGCCTTCCAAATGAATGGCCTTCGATATGGCGATGACCAGCAAGATTCTATCGCCTTTCTCAGAGATGAAAACTGGGTAGCTTTTGCGGTGTTTGATGGCCATGCCGGAAACATGGTTTCACGCGGACTTACCGGAGAAAGCAACTTTCTCGGACAGCTTCTAACAAAAGTGAAAGAAGATGGTAAGGTCAAACAAGAATCCATCAATCTACTTTATAAGAAAATTGATGAAGAAATAAAAAAGGCGCCCCGCTATAAGTATTTTAACAATTCTTACGATTGTTTTGCTGGTTCAACTGCAGTTGTTTTTGTTGCAAACATCGCAACCAACCAAGGATGGTTTATAAACCTTGGTGATTCCTCCGCTCTTGCTGTAAAAGATGGTAGGATTATCCTTGAAACAAAAGACCATGATCTCAAGTGCTTACCTTCTTGCAACGACACAACTCACGACGAAAATTGTGAAATAAAACGCGTTGAAGATGCCGGAAGCTATGTCATATCCGGGAGAATTGGGGGATCATTAAACGTCGCTCGCTCCTTTGGTGATTTTGATTTAAAAACAACCTATAACCCTTCAAACAAAGATACGCCAGTTTCTGTTATTCCCGATATTCAAGAATTTCCATTAACCGATTGTGATACTATTTTTATGTATTCAGATGGCGTTGCAGATGTGTATGGCTCAACATTAAAAAGTCAGGAAATCGTCAATTTTTTAACAGAAGAGAAATATCTTGCCTATAACCCCGCACAATATTTATGCTGGAGGGCTTTTCAAGAAGGCTCGACAGATAACATTTCTGCAATCGTTATCGATTTAAATGCTTTTTTAGGTTTACTTACCAGTCCAGAAACCCCAAGAAGATAAAAACATACTATTTTTAGCACTCAAAAGGGTTGTCTTGCCGCGCGCAATTCAACCCTTTTTTTGCAGTTGCTCAAGCATGTGATACACTACCCTACATACAAAAAACGTACACTAAGATGAAAAGAGGAAGTATCTGCATGGATACAAACAAATACAACGAACTGCAAGCCGAACTTGCGATCCAAAAACTCTGGGAACAAGAAAAAATATATCATTTCGACCCAGAACAAAAAGATAATCAATTTACGATCGATACTCCGCCACCTACCATTTCTGGCAAACTTCACATCGGTCATATTTTCTCGTACACCCAAACCGATCTCATTGCTCGCTTTCGCAGAATGCAAGGCAAAAACGTTTTTTATCCCATGGGATACGACGACAATGGCCTGCCCACCGAACTGTACGTTGAGAAAAAAAATAACGTCAGCGGTCGACGCATGGGCCGTGCAGATTTTATTAAACTCTGCTTGCAGGAAACTGCTGCCGCACACACCACATTCAAAGACATTTGGATGCGCATGGGACTTTCGATAAATTGGGAACACACCTACTCTACCATTTCGCCCGAAGCTACCAGAGTTTCACAGTATTCATTCGTCGATTTGTACAACAACGGCCATATTTACCGAAAATTCGAGCCGGCGCTTTATTGCACCTCGTGCCAAACAACAATTGCACAAATTTTATTAGAATCAATTGAAGTTGAAACGCTGTTTTCGACCATCATCTTTAAAACAACCTCAGGACAAGATCTGCACATCGCAACAACTCGCCCAGAATTACTCGCCTCATGCGTAGCTGTTTTTTACAACCCAGAAGACTCCAGATACCAACATCTTGCGGGTAAAAATGCCATCTCGCCAATTTATGGAAAAGAAGTGCCCATTTTGCCCTCAACACACGTTGATATCGAAAAAGGAACCGGCCTTGTAATGTGCTGCACCTTTGGAGATCAAACCGATATCCTGTGGTTTAAAGAACACAAATTACCATTTATTCAAAGCGTAGGATTTGATGGCAAATGGACCGAAATTACCGGCCCATTGGCTGGACTTAAGGTTCATGATGCTCGCGCTAAAATTTTAGAACTCCTCAAAGAAGCTGGCTGCATCACTGAACAAAAAAAAATCATGCATCGTGTGCAAGTTGACGAACGCTGCAAAAAAGAAATCGAATACATCGTACTCAACCAATGGTTTATTGAACTACTTTCGCACAAACAAGAATTTTTACAGCGCGCCGATGAAATCGAATGGAAACCAGCATTCATGAAGGCTCGCTACATCGACTGGGTAACAAACCTTTCATGGGATTGGTGTATCTCAAGACAACGTTTCTTTGGTGTTCCATTTCCTGTCTGGCACTGCCAAGATTGCAAACATATTATTGTTGCAACTGCAGACATGCTTCCTATCGACCCACAAGAAAAAGCTTATCCTGGAAAGACCTGTCCTGCGTGCTCATCTGCTAACTTGAAAGGCGAAAGCGATGTCATGGATACCTGGGCAACGTCTGCGTCATGTCCGGAAATCAATGCTCAGTGGCCAAAAAATCACCCTATTTCATTGCCAATGAGCATGCGTCCGCAAGCTCACGATATTATTCGTACCTGGGCTTTTGGCACAATTGTAAAATCGCATTACCATCATGGCACAATTCCATGGAATGAAATTGTCATTTCTGGGCATGCACTTGCCGGTAAAGGTGAAAAATTTTCCAAATCAAAAGGAAATGCTCTTCTTGACCCAATTAACCTCATGGCAACCTATTCCTCTGATGCAATTAGATATTGGGCTGCAAGCGGAAAACTTGGAACCGATATTTTGTTTAACGAAGATCAACTCAAAATTGGCCGCCGCTTAGTTACCAAGCTTTGGAACGCATTCAAGTTTAGCCAAGAACATCTTGTGGGCGCATCATGCTCGATTGAAAATGTAAATGCACAAGATCCGCTCAATTACTGGTTACTCCAAAACTTATGCTCAACGTACCAAGAGTATGTCAAAGCATTTGACGTCTACGACTATCACCATGCACTTGAAGTTGCAGAAAAATTTTTGTGGAACATTTATTGCGACAACTATCTCGAGCTAGTAAAAAATCGCTTCTGGAAACCTGAAAATTATTCAACTGAACTTCTTGCAGAAACAAAAAAGACTCTCTACGTGGTTGGCCTGCATATGCTCAAAATGTTTGCACCAATTATCCCGCACGTTACCGACTCGCTCTATCAAGAATTATTCCGCGCAACAGAAAACATCCCATCAATCCATAATCACACCTGGCAAGAATCACAACTCACCGGATATGTTGTAGGCGAAATTACCACAAGTATCGACATCGTTGTTGCTGTAGTTGGTGCCGTTAGAAAGCTCAAAAGCGAACATTCTCTCTCACTTAAAACACCACTGAACAATCTGACGGTTGTAGTCTCTGAAGCAGAATATCTACAGCTAAAAGACACTCACAAAACAATTATCGCGGGTGTAAGCCAGGCAGAGAATGTTGAAATCTTGAAAGGCAACCAAGAGTCATTTATGACTCAAACAGCTAACGGCTGGATTGCGCTTGTAAAGATTTAAAATGTTTTTAGACTAAACAAAAAGGTTTTTACCTAAGGAAAAATGTCATGATATTTACAAATTCATATATCAACCTAGGACTGCTCTCACTCTTACTTCTTGGCGCAAGCGGATGTATTGAAAAAAAAGGCGGAAAAGAACTCGTTCAAAATCGAAAATCTATGGCACTGGAAGAACTCGAAAAAAAGCGTCTTGCTGCTGCTGAGATGAAAAACTATGAAGTTGAAGCATCGATACTTCAACAAATGGTTATTCAACACACAGACAATCAAAACAGCAAAACATGGCGAATGGAACTTGGAAAATTATATTCGGACATGAATGAATATCCGCTGGCGTATCGAATTTATCGTGACTATACAAAACTCTACCCAAGCGACATCAACACCGAAAGCGTTGCGTTTATGGCTCTTGATGCAAAGTACAAACAAACAATCGAAATGCGACAAGAATGCGACAGCTCTGCAACATTAAAAACCATCAAGTTGTGCAAGGAATATCTTAAACAGCCCTTTTTTAAAACACACGAAGGATCAGTGCAAGACATCTTAAAAACATGTGAAAATAGGCTGGTGAACAAAGATATATACGTATTTAACACCTACCTAGCGCAAGGCAAATTGCCTTCTGCAAAATCACGCCTTGATGTTATGAAAGAAAAATACAAAGACGCATCCGATGATGTAAAATCACAATGCCTGTTTCTTGAATTTAAGTTAGCAAAAGCAGAAAACAACACCGATTCTGCCCGAATAATTTATGACAACTTACAATCTTTGTACCCTGAATCAACTGCAGTCAAAATGGCTTCCAGTCAAATCAAATATCGTGCATGAGTACCAAATCAAAAGCAGCTCATCTGCAAACTGGTACATCGGGTGAAAATTCTGCCGCCCTGTTTTTACAAAAACAGGGCTTTTCGATTCTTTGCCAAAACTACAAAACTTCGCGCGGCGAAATAGATATTATCGCCCAGCAAGATAATCTCATCGCATTTGTAGAAGTCAAAACCCGAAAAACAGCTTATTTTCACTCTTCTTTACTTATCACTCGCGATAAACAGCGCAAAATTTCTCTTGCCGCACGGCAGTACATTCAAGAACAATCGAATTTAACAAACATTATTTTCAGATTCGATGTAGTATTTGTTTACCCACAAGAAAATGCTGTAGAGTTTGAATACATTCCGAATGCGTTTTACGCACAAGACTAGAAAGTTTTTCACTGATGAGAAAACACGATCTACCGCACACACTACCAGCCTTTATTTGGCGGTTTTTGAAAGCGAACATAGATAAATACAGTCTTGGAAACATGTTTATTCTTTTTTCGAGTATTGCCCCATCGATCGACGGCTACATACTCAAAATTATTATTGATTCTTTTAATGCGCTCAATGAAAAGCTTCCACCAACATTTTCTCCACTTGCCCTTATTGGTATTTATTTTCTCTGGAACGGAATCGAAAACCTCTGCTGGCGACTAAGTAGCTTTTTTTTATACACAACAAATGCCGACCTAAAGGCTTCTATCATCAAAGAAATGTCTACCCATCTGCTTTTTAACGGTAATTTTAAAACTAATGCAGATTCTTCGGGCGGAGCCTCACATCGAATCTCAGAGATGGCGACAAACGTAGAACAAATTATTATTTTGATTTCAGAGTCACTTTTGTACACCTCATGCCTCATTTTATTCTCTGGATTTACCCTGGCGTTAATTCATAAGTGGATAGCCCTTTTACTCGTAGTATGGTTTGCTTTCTATGTTGCAGGAAGCTTGTTTCTTCAACAACATATAGAAAAAAAATCAAAATCTTTTACCACTAATCGAATGATTGTACTAGAACGGCTTGCAGATTGCATAACAAACAATCCATGTATACGCTTTTTCTCTCGACAAGCATATGAAAGCCAGACGCTCAACAGTTATTTAAGAAATTCAGCCGCTGAAGAAAAATCTCTTCAGCGGTTTTCTTTTTGTGTACGTTTTTTTCAAGACATTGTATGGGTTTCATTCACGGCAAGTGTTATTTGGCTTCTCTTTAAACTTCAAAAAATAGAGGCTATTACCATCGGAGACTGCGCACTTGTTCTTACTCTTAGTCAAACAATCGTCAGCTATTCAAGCTCATTTACCTCAGACATTTCACGATTTGCTCAACTTATTGGTGCATGTAATGAATCATTATCTCTCATTTCGGCAACATTTACAGCCCTACGTCCTACCGGTCAAAATAATTTGATCATCACAAATGGATCAATTGAAGTAAACCAAATCACCTTTGGCTATGACCCCAAAAAACCTATCTTTAAAAATCAGTCCCTCAAAATAACTGGCGGCGAAAAGATCGGCCTTGTTGGACCGTCTGGATCTGGAAAAACAACCTTTGTAAATCTACTTGCAAGACTTTTTGATCCTCAACAAGGAACGATTTCCATCGATGGGCAAGATGTTTCTTCGGTCACTCAAGAATCTCTTCATGGGGCAATCAGCGTTGTTCCACAATCCCCCTTCTTATTTCACCGAAGTATCAAAGAAAATATTGGGTATGGAAAACTTAATGCATCAGACGAAGAAATAATTAAAGCTGCAAAAAAAGCTGAAGCTCATTCATTTATTGTAAAACTCCCATTCGGATACGAAACAATTATTGGTGAGCACGATATAAGTCTCTCTCATGGACAAGCTCAACGAATCATTCTTGCAAGGATTTTTATACGAGACACGCCAATTATTATACTCGATGAAGCAACCGCTTCACTTGATGGAATTACTGAATTTCGGATTCAAAAAACATTAGATAATTTCATAAAAGGAAAAACAACAATAATAATTGTTCATAAATTTTCAACACTCATTCATATGGATCGAATATTGGTTTTTGAAAAAGGAACTATTATTGAGGATGGACATCACGACTATTTAATGCAAAAAGCAGATGGCTTATACGTAAAACTCCTTCAAGATCAATTACCCCAACATCCAAAACAATCTGGTCTTTGATACAAAATCAAACCGATTAAATAATATCAATCGTATGACATTAGACTAAAACCCCGATAAACTACCTACTGAATCAAAATAAAAAAACTCAAAAAATTATCAAAAATACAAACGTACGTACGCAGAAGGAGCGGGGAGCATGAAGCGGTACCTTATCGTTGGTGGAGATACTTTTATTGGTGCACATCTTGTTCGCAGACTCGTAAAAGACGGCAAAGAGGTACATATTATTGTGCAAAGTTCTCTTAATTTATGGCGAATCCACGACGTAATGCTTTCTATAAAAATGCATACCGTTGATCTTTCCAATGAAGAAGATGTTTTTGATGTACTAAATAAAATAAAAGCTTCAGTTATTATTTCGGCTATTTCGCATGGCGAAACTATCGGTAGCGGAGAAATTGATGAAATTTATGATCAAAATTTCTTCAATCTTCTCATTTTAATCCAACAAGCTAAACAAGTTGGGTTTTCGTGCTTTATTAATTCTGGTTCGTACCAAGAATATGGAAGACGATCATCTGCACTTGCTGAAACACAGCCAACAGAAGCTCTGTCGCATTATGGAATCGCAAAAGCAGCAGCAACAATGCATTGCCTCAAAGAAGCTCGCCTCTTTAATCTTCCAATATATACCGTCAGATCTTTTGTTCCATACGGCTTATATCAAAGCAGCCAATCATTTCTTACAAAGCTGTTTTCAAGCACGCTCACATCAGTAAATTTTAATAATTATTATGCAAACGCATCGTACGACTTTATTCACATTTCAGACATTGTTAACATTTACATAGCGATTGCTCAACACACACCAAATAATCAATTTATATTTAATGCCGGATCTGGAATCTCCAGAAAGCTACGTGATGTTGTGCAAATGTTTGAAGAAACTTGTTTACAGCCAACTCAAGTCGAATGGAGCCTTCTTTCTGAATCGGCAAATATTATTGAATCTTCTCAATTATGTTACTCTGATCAAACTATAACTAACTCATTTTTTGAAAGTTTTTTACCTCCACAAAAAGACTTTAAGCTTGGTATAAAAGAAACATATGAATGGTTTTTAAAAAACAATTCATATTATATTTCGACACAAAAGGATCAAAAAATGAGCATTTCAAACTCTTAAAACACCATCAGGAATATAAATCATAATGATCACTACACTTTTTACCGCTATTTACGACTTAATGCATAAAAACGATCACCTTGTTTGCATAGGAAGCGCCGTACATAATGTAGAATTTGAAAAATTCTTAAGCGATTTTCCATCAAGATTTATCGACAGCTCTCACAAAGAAACAACTGTTCTTTCATTATGCATGGCTCTTTTAAACAAAAATAAAGCGGTAATAGTGTGTGTTCCAATGCCGCAATTTGTAACCCGATGGTACGAGCAAATCGTAAATGATCTTGGATACAAGACATTTCAAATAATTATCATAGGCCTACCGTCAAATTCGTTACCATGGGGAAGTTTTCGGCCAGAACTGGCACTTGCCCAGACAATTCCCAATTTAAGCATTTTAGCCCCAGCGACAAAACAAGAATGCAGCGCACTTCTTTTTTCTGCTTTTTTAGCCAGACGTCCATTTTATATTCATTTAAATACACTACAACCAGTCTCGCTTGAACCCAAAAACAAAGAACTTCCTGCTCTTTTTGAGCCGTTTACATACGCCCAGGGATCACAAATCGCATGTATTGGTATCGGAAGCGCTCTTGAAGCAGCTCATATTGTAAAAACAAATCTAGAAGCCTACGGATATTCTGCATCCACAATAAGCATTCACACGCTTAAGCCTCTCAAAAAAGAACCATTACTACGAATTCTTCATACATATTCTGCAATTTTTGTTTTCGACGAGCTTGATAGTCCTCTGGAGTTTGGCAAAATATTAGGCGCTTTTTTCTTAGAAAACGCTTTAAAACAAATCGTTTTTAAATCATTTGCCCCAGTACATGACAGCGAAAACGAAACCTCCGTACAAGCAAATCAATATCCCAACAAAAAACTCAATCTTAGGACGTGTACCCTGGAAATTGTTGAAACCCTTATTCGCTCAAATATTATTCCAACTCACCCTTCATGGAATAAAAATTAATAACACCAGAGACTCTTAAGCTTTTCCACCTGAAATATTTACTCCAACTATCAACCCACTGTACAATAAAAATAGGTTGGTACAAAAAAACCACTATCTTAGAAGGAAAAAGATATGAAATCTTTATTCACACAATCAAAAATCTTATCTATTGGAATGCTCGCATTTCTCTTTGTCACGATTAGCCCTGTATTTTCAGAAGAAGAAGCTCAAACTACAGAAACAACTGAAGAAACTCAAACCGAAGAAGCAACCGCAACACAACCGGAAGCCTCTGACGACCAATTAGGATTTACCATCACCATTAAACAATTTGAAGCTCTCCAAAAAGTTATGCTTGACCAGGCAGAGTCTCAAAATAAATTCAACAAGGCCTTTCAAGAATGGGAAGATGGGGTAATCAAAGGACTTGATGAACAAGCATCAATTTCGACAGAAGCGCAAACTAATACCGAAAAAGAATAATCTCAACCCTAGTCCAAAAAAGAATCTCTTATGAAAAATTTAATTAAATTAATGCTTATTATCGCGCTTGCAGCTCCATACGTACAAGCGAAAAAAAGTTCAAAAAAAGTTCAAAACACAGCTCTTTTGCAAGATGAATATGATGAATGTTGCTCAAGCGATAACAGCTGCTATACAAAACAAGAACAACCTACGACTCAGTCACGTACTCAGCAAGAGTACAAAGAAGAGTCTTTTGTTCAATCAATCGAAAACTACGCTACATCATTTATAAACTGGATCAAAAGTTTTTTTATCTGCACCCCCTGCAATACGATAGAAAAAACAACATCCTCAAGTAATAACGATGAATCAATCGAAGAAGTCGAAACAGACACTGAAGAAGATTCATCAAATAACGACTAAAAACATCTCGGACTAAACAAAGACCAACAAAAAATGGGGCAGTTTATTGCCCCATTTTTCTTTTTCATCACCAAATAACCATTACAAAAACCAATATTTGGTAGTTAAATGTATTGTTAGTCACTTCAAAGAGTTGTTAATGTGTGAATAAAATAAATCGAGTAAATTAGCCGATAAACATGAGACAAATACTCCTGACAATCACCCTACCAGCCTGCTTATTGTTGTGTTCTTTTTTTAGTTACCATTTTTACAGCGCTCAAATTTCCCAAAAACAAGTCGCTAGCAAAACCCAAAAACACGAACCAAATTCACATCCGTTAATTTCACAAAACCACATTCTCGCACAGATAAATGACACAAATGCAGAAATAATCAGTGAAAAATATAAAAAATTTAAGCATACTATCCAAAAGATAGCACTCAAAACCTCTACCGTAACTTCCCATGTCTATGAATTTTTATCTCCCGCCACAGATCAAAAAACAACTTAGTATTTTCTTAATTATTTTCGGATTATTAGTGATTTTTTTGCCAACAATTATTGGTTCATTATTAGTTCTTTCAGGAATTGTTCTTCAAAGCAACTACCTGCAAGGCCTCATTTTAAATCTTATAAAAAAAGTTACCCAAATAGGCTACAAAAAATAGGCTACAAACTGCGCAATAAATCACGTACAAGCTCGCTATACTCTTGCGCCGTCCTGACAATCGAATAAAAAGCTCTCATGAAAATAGATCGTTTTTTTGCATGATCAGCATACAAATGATACTGGGCGTACATTTTAATCATGCCAAGTGCAAGCTCGACAACTTCATTGGAGCTCAAAACAACCCCATCAAGATCCTCATTAAAAAGCTCTCCTGCACATGCATGCGTCACAACCACAGGTAATCCAACGGTCATCGCTTCGAGCAATGCAAGCGACTGCCCTTCACTCACCGATGAAGAAATATACGACGAAAATCCATGATACATTTTTTCAACATTGGATTGATGCCCGCACAATAAGACCTGTGCTTCAAGCGAGAGATCAGCTATGAGCTCTTTAAGCGCACCGCGCTCTGGCCCATCGCCAACAATGCACAAAATTGGTCGAAGCTCTTTATCCTCGGGAAGCGGAAATTGTTTTTTTAAAAACAAATCAAACGCCAAAATTAAATTTTTAAATCCCTTGCTTGGAATTAATCTTCCAACAGCTCCAAAAACAAATTGTTTATTTTTTTGCACATGTCTCATGTTTACAGCTGCAAGCAATCGCTCAACGGAAACCCCATTTTGGATAACAACAATTTTATTTTTAAGAAACCGCCCCCAAAAAAAAGTTTTTTCATATGATTTTTTTACAGAAGAAGAAACAGCAACCGCTCGCTCACCAAAAAGAATTAATGAAAAAACATCAGCAATTTTTTTAAAAAAACCTAAAAAATCTGCGTTATTATGCAAAATCGACACCGATGGTATTTTTTTAAAAAAACAAACAACCCGCACAATGATGTTAGCCAACCACAAAGCAGAAATGACCACTCGTGGAGAGTGGTCATTAATACATTTTATAAGAACGTTAACTGCCGCCAAATAATCAAAAAACGATTTTTTATCATCAGTCAAAAGCACTTGAACAGCATATCCTTTTGCCGAAATTCGTTGTGCAACTTCACCGCCATGAAAAGATATAATTACGTGTTCATCAATTGAATGAGGCCATGCAGAAATAAGGTTTTCCAAAAAAACTTCCGCACCACCAACTCCTAAATTTGATATCACGTGAAGAATTTTCATCAAAACCCCTATATCTTAAATATCATCATCAAATGAATCGTCAGAATCACCCTCGATATCACCATCACCAAGCTGAAGATTTATATCTTTATCAAAGAATGAACGTAGTTTTTTGCTTCTAGAAGGATGTCGCAACTTACGAAGCGCTTTAACCTCAATCTGACGAATACGTTCACGGGTAACGGCAAAATCCTTACCAACCTCTTCAAGGGTATGCTCAGACGCCACATCGATACCAAATCGCATTTTAAGAACTTTTTCTTCACGCGGTGCAAGGGTTTTGAGTACTTCACGAACCCGTTCTTTAAGATCATCATTTACCACAGCATCAACCGGGGTGTAATCATTTTCGTCTGGCAAGAAATCTTTCAGATACGTGTCATCACCATCACCCATCGGGGTTTCAAGAGAAACTGGCTCTTTGGAAATTTTAATAATATTTTTGATCTTCTTTTCATCAATATTAAGTTCTTTTGCCAACTGCGCGTATGACGGCTCTTTACCCGTTTCCTGAATTGCAATTCGAGTAAGTTTATTGATCTTGGTAAGAGTTTCTACCATGTGCACAGGAACACGAATCGTTCTTGACTGATCAGCAATTGCACGGTTAATCGCCTGACGAATCCACCAGGTCGCATATGTTGAAAATTTAAATCCTCGTTCAAATTCAAATTTTTCAACCGCCTTGAGCAAACCAATATTCCCTTCTTGAATCAAATCAAGAAAATGAAGTCCGCGATTGATGTATTTTTTTGCAAGGTTAACAACAAGCCTAAAGTTTGCTTCTGCAAGCTCATCTTTTGTTTTTTTATCAAGAATCTGAGCCTTATAAAACATCTCATACAACGCAATAATACGGTTGCGAGAAATACCAGCTTCGGCCTCTGTTTTTTTGATAATTTTACCATCAGCACGAGTAAGCTGTGTCAACTCTTCGATCTTAAGGACATCTTCTGGTTTTGGATTCTTAATATTTGTGTAGAAGGCAAGTTGCTCTGAAAATTTAGCAACCTCAGATTCTCTTTCACGAATTTTTGCAACAAATCGCTCAATTCGTTTACCAAATTTTTTAATCTGACGATTTGAGAAGCGAATTTGACGAACAGCTTCAGAAATTGCTTGTTTGTTTTTTTCAACAGTACGCAACATCTCTTCTTTCTTACCAGGCTCGAGCAATAACGGTCTATAGCTGCGATAGATCTGTTCTTCTTTCTCTACAGCCTTTCGAACAACATCGATCTTTTCAAGCAATGCTGCACGCTCTTCTTCGAGCTTTGGCATATTGTCTTCGTTGTAATCAGAAAATTGAATTAATTCTTTCAAGAACAAAGCATCTCGTTTAATACGATCAACCATGCCCAATAATTCTTTTGTAGCAAATGGAAAATTACTAATAACTTCAAGCGAAATGCGCTTTGCTTCGGCAATTTTATCCGCGATAACTTTTTCGGTAACCTTATTCAACAATGGAATTCTGCCAATTTCACGCAGATACATTTTTACCGGATCATTAAGCTGGCCAGGTTCCACCAAGCTTCTAATTTTATCTATTTCTTTTTCAGGAGCTGCCTCTTCTTCATCCCTGATTTCTTCATCTTCGCCAGAATCAAGGTCATCCATGGTTGCTTCGATTGCTTTTTGATAGCCAGCACCAAAACCATCGGCGTCATCATCTGTTCCAAGCACATCATAAGAGCCACCCTCTGCCTCAAGCTCTTCCGCAGAAACAAGGTTAATATTTTCTCGCTCTAAATGAACAAACAGCTCAGATGCCTCTTCTTCCGCAAGTCGATGTTTTTGAATAAACGCACCAACATCTTCAAGCGTCAAAACGCCATCCGTGACACCCTTTTCGATCAACGCATCTAAGTGTTTTTCGATATCTTTTAACAATACTTTATTTTGCTTCCCAGCATCTTTTGCAGAAGCATCAGGAGTACGCTTAGCCGCGGCATCTTGTCCTTGGCGCGCAACAGAAGATTTTATTGTACCTTTTTTAGCCACAGCAGATGTCGCTGTTTTTTTTAGAGCAGAATCTTTAATAGAAGCTTCATTTTTCTTCATTACATCCCCTTTGCACACTCAAACAATCTTGCAGATAGAAAACCGCATTCCTGCTGTTAGTAGCATAATTAATTTGTATCATCGTATCCGTTTATTGTACCTAAGCGTTCTTTTTTTTAATAGCCCAGAATAATTTTTACCCTAACTACCCTTCGCCCCACCTGCACCAATAATCTCTTTCATCAATTCGTATTCACGAACATCAACACTTCCCGACTTCATATTTGCGATAATTGCCCGCCAACAAGACCTACAAAAAAGAGTTATCAATCCCAAAAATTCACTTTTTGTTACAGAACCTTCAAAACCCATGGCTGCCTTCATAACCCACAAGCGAATTTCTTCGTCCAGTGACTCCAAAAATGCATTAAATTTGTCCTCTCCTACCGCCTCGCCAGAGCGAATACGCCCAAGAACATCTTTTATATCTGTATCAAAAAAATGCTCCACTCGCGGATCAAGCAACTCTAAAAAATTATTTTTTTTATAATCGCACAACAATGCTCCAATTATTTTTTCCTGAAGGTCTCGCAAGCCTTTTTCAACAGAAACATCTGTCTGATTATTTTTTACTGGAACGGGAGTCGGTTCTGCAGGTGCTACCGCCATAGAATCACGCGGAGCATCCATACTTTTTGCTTTTGCAACAAGCTCTCGAAGAGAAACCTCCTGAACCTGAAGCGCACGCGCAGCCTGATGCACCAGTAAATCTTGCTTAAATCGATTTGAAATTCTTCCAATAACCGAAGCAATTCGCATGCCGATTTCCATTTTTTCACTTAATGTCTTCTTGGTAAAATCGATGGCAATGCTTCGAATAAAAAACGTAAAAATATCAGCTGCGGACTCTACAAGCGTTAAGGCATTTCCCCCATCCTGAACAAACGATGCAGGATCCTTTCCTTGCGGCAAAGAAATAACAAAAAGCTCAAGATTTACATCCCAACAATGCTCTGCAAGACGAAGTGTAGCTTTTTGACCAGCCTTATCACCGTCATATACCACATATACCTTACGCACAAACCGCGAAAGCAACTTTAAATGTTCCTGTGTACAAGCTGTTCCAAGCGTCGCTACAACTTCCTGCACGCCACTGCCATACAACATAATGGCATCAAGATATCCTTCTACGATAAATGCTCGTTCGGTTTTTATAAAAAAGTTTTTTGCCTTGTGATATCCAAAAAGCAATTGTCGCTTTAAAAAGAAGTCTGATTCACGAGAATTATAATATTTGGGCCGGATGTCTCCGTCTTTAAAAATCCTTCCTCCAAAACCCACGCAACGACCTGAAGGATCATAGATTGGAAAAATAATCCGCTCCTCAAACGGCGAATGACAAACAGTTGTTGAAGACTGAACCAACAATCCCGCATCAATAAAATGCTTAAGCAAAAGCCCCTGACCATGAGCCGCACGAATAAAAGACTGCAACGAATCTTGCCCACCAGGAAGATATCCCAACCGAAATTCACGAACAAGTTCTGCCGACACTCCACGTTTTTTTAAATATTCCTGAGCCAAAGATGATTTTGCAAACTGAGCAACGCTCCACGCTTCAAAAAAAGAACACACCGCAAAATAATCCTTTTTTGCAACCTCATCGTGCTGCACAAAAGAGTTTTTAAGCGCATCTGGAACAACAAGCCCCATACGATCGACTATTAATTTTACTGCCTCAACCTGCGTAAGATGCTCAGCTTTTGCGACAAACGAAATCACATCGCCCGTTGCATGACACCCAAAACAATAAAAAATCCCCTTATCGGGGCTCACGGTAAAAGAAGCATCGGTCTCAGAGTGAAACATGCACGATGCCTTAAAATAATTCCCCAGGCGAACAAGGCGCACATATTGACCGATAACATCAATAATCGAAACCTGCTGCTTAATCCAATCAAATAGCGTCAAGAAGACCTCTTTTTTGCAGAAACAAATAAGTATATTAAAAATGTACCCGAAAACAGCATTATGCCAAGCCCAAGAAATTGATATTTTGTACAACCCCACAAGAAAATTTCAGGCCGGTCGCCTCGCCAAAAGTCTAAAACAAATCGAATCAATGAAGCACAAAATAAATACAACATAAACATGGAGCCTGAAGGTTTTTGCCTAAATACACGATCAAAACCAACAAAAAAGGACCACATGACAGAAAATAGCAACGCTGCAACTAGCTGTATTGGAAAAAGAGGCACACCAACCAACTGTCCACTTGATTCGAACTGATATGCTATTGAAAAAAAGCCATCCCACTCAAGGCCAAAACAACACCCCGCAAAAAAACACCCAATCCGCCCATACATGTCCAACAGCGGTGCATGCAGACAAATTTGATCCATAAGATTTAAAAATGAAATTTTTTTAGCCCATGCATATCCATACAGTGCAAGAGGAACCGCAATAATTGCACCAAGAACAGATAACCCACCGGAACTAAGACCGCAAATCAAATCACCGCAAGACAAAAAACCAGATTCCAGCAAATAAAAAAGACGTCCACCAAGAACGCCCGCCAACAAGCCAACAAAAATAATATCCAAAAGCTCGGATCGCGAAAGTGCCAGTTGACGAGAACCAGAAGCTATAAAATGCCAAGAAAAAAGCCACAAACCAACGACCAACATGAGGCCATAAGGCTTAACATTAAAAAGAGAAAATAGGGAAAAAGATAAATCAGGAACGATAAACATACTTTTAAATTTGGTTGCGGGGGCTGGATTTGAACCAACGACCTTTGGGTTATGAGCCCAACGAGCTACCAGGCTGCTCTACCCCGCGATACTCATGAAGCCCGAACTGAACGTCCAGACCTCATCATCCTAAACATTTTTGACACAATGTCAAATGAGATAACTGATTCATCAAAAAAAGTTAGTCCAGCGGCTCACATTCAACTTCAGGATATTTTGCTGGTTCTTTTAAGCAATATGCCTCTCCGGGAGAGCCTATTTTATGATACGCATACTTAACAAACGTTCGAGTCTCAAAACCACCACGCTCTTGACGCTTTTTTTCTTGCACTTGCATGATATCCTGCAGTGAAAATTGGTACAAAGAGCCAAATGCAGCTGCAACTTCAAACACATCTGCCAACTCCTCGATCAATTCTTCTTTGTTTTTTGCCGCTTTTACTTCATCAACTTCTTCTTGAATCTTGTTTTTAAGCTCGAAGGCAAATTCAGCATCGGTTAATATTTTTGCATCAACAAATGATCCTTGCCCAGCTAACATCTCAGGGCCTTTGTCTCGCCACAATTTATTTTGTACAAATTTACGATACATAAAAAATCATCCACAAAGAAAAGCACGAACGATTCTCAGAATAAATAATTTTTTACAAAAAAAACAGGCTGGTTTTTTATAATTTATGGCGAAAAAAATCTTGCATCTAATTCAAAGCGAACTCTCTAAAAATTGAACGTTCGCTTTGAACCAGAAGGATTAATTAATGAACTAAATAATTTAATCCGCTAGATTATTCGGAGCGTTTCTCATAATCGATGTAAATGGCCAAACAGACAAATAAGCTATTTTATTTGCTCTAAATTGATTTATTTTAGCCGCATAGCAGCCATAATTACACGGATTTGCGGTAATAACCAGCGACGATCCGAGCTGATTAAGAAGCTGATTCCAATTAGCATACCTATCGCCTTGCGCCTCTGTTATTAAATTTCTTATCACGTCTAAATTATTTTCATTGATCAAATTTCTTATGTTTGTAAGCTCTGCCAAAATTCTATCAAAAGATCTTTTTTCTGAAGGAATTGTAATTGAAACATCTCTTCCTGTTGTTTGATGCTTAGCAAGAAGATCTGCAATCAGCACCTCAGCTAATTTTTTATCCGGAATAGAGCCTTTAATTTTTTGTATATTCGGTGCCCCTACATTTTTTAAAATTAATGTCAGTTTATCTGCTGAAATAACTGGATTTTCCAAAAGCTGACTAATTGCCGGCGCTGCAAGTCCTGCAAGCACTATGGTTGCATTAATCTCAGCAAGTCGTCTTCTTTCGGCATAATCAACAGAAGACGGTAAATTCGTCATTTCTACTGCAGCAATTAATAAATTTGCATTTCGGGACGGTAGAATTCTGCTTCTTAAGGTTGTCAACGTTGCTCCGGTTGTATTTAAAAAAATGGTTAATAATGTTTCGTTTGAAAGATTTCCAAGAACCTGATTTGTGAGTGCCGTTGTTAATTCAGCGGCCGTTCTTCCCGCAAGAGCTGCCGTTACCTGCTGAGCGCTTGTTGCATTATTCAGTCCAAAAACCAATAATTCTGCTTTTCTTGCTGCTGGCAATGCTCCATTAATCAAAGTTACTGTTGCAGCTGGAGCAAGCCCCATAATCATTGTAATTTTTTCATTCGTCAGACGCTGCAGTCCCGCACCCAACTCCGCAGCAGTTCTTCCTGCAACAGCTGCCGTTACCTGCTGAGCCGTTGTTGCATTATTCAGTCCGAAAACCAATAATTCTGCTTTTCTTGGCGCTGGCAATGCTCCATTAATCAAAGTTACTGTTGCAGCTGGAGCAAGCCCCATAATCATTATAATTTTTTCATTCGTTAAACTTTGCAGTCCCACACCCAGCTCCGCAGCAGTTCTTCCTGCAACAGCTGCCGTTACCTGCTGAGC
>VHBT01000008.1 GCA_016871815.1 Candidatus Dependentiae bacterium | reverse complement strand
TAAAAACAAAAACGCCGGAAGAAACAGAGTTTGCCCTGCAAGCACTTATTCAGAAAGATTTGTGGATCGAGTGCAATCGGCAACTTGTCTTGATCGGCCAAAATGGGTGTTTGTCTACTCGGGGATGCGGTCTGGCGTGCGAAATAAAAAAGCGAGGCTTTTTAGGGCCTCGCTAATCGTTTTGTTTTTCTTAGAGTACTGGGATGAGTGGTTGCTGTTCGTCAAACGATCCGGCAAACGTTTTTTTAGGTGTTGGTTCTTCATCTTCTTCAAGGAATGCTGTTGCAAGAGCCCATGGAATAACGATAGCAATTAATTTAGCTATTCCGTACACGGTTTTTAATGCTGTTCCACGCATTGTTTTCTTATTGAAGATCGAAGAAATGTTATCATCCCCAAGAGTTGTCTCGGTTTGCTGAGGTGATTTTTCAAGTAATTCTTGTTGTTGAAGCATGCTCCATCCACGGTTAACACCTAGGGCATGAACGAATTTTTTGATAAAGACGCTGTATACAACTGCGGCACCTTTTTCGTGTACCATGCGTTGCATTTCACGTGTTGCAGGAGCAAGCTTTTCTGGGTTTTCAATTAAGTTTTCTAAAATCTTTGGCAACATTTCGGGAGCCATAAGAAGTTGCGATGGATTTTGTTCATATGTTTGAAGTACGATTACAAATCCAAATAATGCTTTTACCAACGTTTTTAAGCCGTTTTTAGCAGTCAGGAGACCTTCGTATGTTTCGGAGGTGATGATGTTGTGCTTGAGCGCAAAGTTCAATACAAACAAAGAAATTTTAGCACCAGAGTTGGCAATAAATTTATTTTTTGTGACCGCCAGGGAGGTGATACCGGCTGTTGCAAGACCTTTTGTTGCAAGGTTAGCAAAAGCTCTTTTTGCATAATCAAACCCAGCTTCTTTTGCAGAGGTAAATGGTGATGCTTGTTGAAAAGTTTTTTTATCAATCCATGTTTTTTTACCAAATTGAGTTGCGATTCTTCCTGGAGTGAGGTGATTTGGGTCAAATGATCCGGTAGCATGGAAACCAGTATCTCCTTGAAGGGTGGTTTCGTCTGCGTTAGGGATGACAGCTTCATCTAAAGTTTCAGGAATTGCTCTTTTTTCTTCATCAGAGAGATTTGTTCGGTTTACGCTAAATTCTTTTTTACTGAGGCATTTTGAACGATCAGTGTTGTCAAACCCTTCGTAGGTTTTTACGGTAGCTGTGGTAATACCATTTGCCGTTGCAAATTGTTTGGTTACAAAACGAGGTTTTGGTAATCGTACATACTGTTCTCGAGATTCACCGTCAGCAAAGTTGTCAACGATTTTTAAGAAGCGTTGTTGACCAGGCTTTCTGAAGAAGAGTGTTTCAAACCAGGTTTTATGTTTTTTATTGTCATCCGAATTAAGATCGAGATTTTCGTATGAACGAGTTTGTTCATTACCAAAAACAACATTAAATGATGTATTAGCTGGATCCTGGAATTGTTTCCATGCTGCAGCGGTAAGACCTGTTTTGTATCCGATTTCAGCAATTTTACTCAACCATTGTTGATTTAAAAATGTTTTCCAAAAAACACTGTTTTTTGGCGTTAGTTTTTTTGCCAAAGCGCTATCAAGAGGTTTGACCAGCGCAAGTCCCACCGATCCGACGCCCATGAGTCCGGAATTTAAAACATTATGTTTGTCTTTTGTGAAAAGCGATGAAATACTTTCAAAAACAAAAGGTTTTTTGTGTTTTAAATACGCAATCCATGCAAGGGCTGGAAGTATTTTTGACGTAACCAATGATGCCGTAGCGCCACCGATAGGCCCAAGGTGTTTAGCAAGAGCTTCTTGTGGAATTTGTTGGTGAATATTACCATTCAGAGCGATCGAACCTGCGGGAACAAGATATGGTGCAATTTTTAAGCCTGCACGTACTCGCCAATCTTGCGCAAAAAAATCATAGGCGAGTTGTAGCATTTGGGTGTCTTGAAATTGTTCAGAAAACTCTTCAAGGTGAGCTTGTTTGTACAAATAAGTTGTTGGGTGAAGAGCGAGAAGCTCAAGAGCTCGTGCTGCAAGTCCGGAGTTTGAACGTTGCCATTTTCCAGAATCGTTTCTGTAGCCAACAGTTCCAAAAAACCAGTTGATGATGCTGTTGGGTAGTTTTTGAGCAAATTGATTGTGCAGTTTGCAGATGTCAGCAGCTCCAAAGGCTGTTGAGGAGAGAAGAGCGTATCCAAGACTTTTGTTTGCTTCGCTTTTCTTTTTTTCAATTTCAGCTTTAAAGATATTTTTAAATTCATAAAGAGAGATCCCTTGTTGATTAAAATAGGTTAAAAATTGTGATCTCCAGCCAATAACGTCTTTAAGCTCAATATGATCTTCTTTTTTTTCTTGGGTTTGATTTGTTTTTTTAACCAACTGTTCAAAGTATGAAACATCTACGACAGGATCGTAGAAAAGGGTATTCCCAAATGCTGCTATTTGCAGGGCTTGCATTTTATTGGCGAATAATTTTTGTAAAATTAATGCGTTATTTTCTTTGATTAATCCGTTGATCTCTTCAGCCTTAACATCAAGTTCGGCTAATGAAGCAAGAGCTGCTTCTCTAAGTTTAAGGGCTGCTGAAAGTGTATATTTTCTTTTTCTAACTTCATTTGCTCGCTCAACGACGGCGGCGATTTCGTCAGCTTGTGTTTCTGGATCAAGGACTAAAAGAGCCTTAAGGTTTTCAAGTTTTGTGATTTGTTCATGAATTTTAGTTTTTTGTTCGTGAGCTTTGGCTTTGTCTGAATTCATGCTAAACAATTGTTGCTTGAGAGCTTCTTCCATAGACGATTGGTCTGGCATACCTGCTTGAGGTGCAGCGGCAACACTTTCAGGAGTAGCGATAACATTTTGGGGTTGTCCCATTTGTTGTTGTGCAATCATGAATTCCATCATTATTTTCATTGTTTCATAGAATGTGCGCGCTTGTGCTGGCGTGAGAGCTTGAGCTTCTAATTTTGTGATGATCTGAGCTTTTGCTTCTCGCGCAGATTCTGCAGTCATAGACATTTTTTTTAATAATTCTGCGAAATTTTCTGGCGCTTCGGTTTCGTCTACAAAAAGAAGGGCAATCTTACCGCCTTCTGTTTCTTGTAGATCTGCCAAAAATTGTTGTTGTTCTTCAGTATAGTTTCTTTCGATTTCCAGCAATGATTTTTCTAGGTATGCTCTGATTGCGCTTATTTGAGCCTCCTGATTTTGAGCAGGGGTTTGTGCTGATTGCACAAGTCCACAGGTCGCAAGAACAAGAAGAAGTATCGCTTTGAGATTTTTTGTTAACATTACACACTCACTTTTATTGGTTTTTCACTGTTTTTAACGTATGAATCAATAGTAGCAGGGTGAAAAAAAAGCATCAAAAGGGAATGTGTATATTTATAAAAAAGAGTTATATTTCGTTAAAATTGCTGTTTTTTTAAAAAATCATCAATTTTTAAGTAAAACGTTTCCATTTGGCGAAATAAAAACTCTTTTTTAATTAATTTGCTTAGTATTCGAGTTGTTTTGGTTAAGCGGTTGTGTTTTAGACGAGTTGGCGTACCGCGTAGTATGCGTAGGCGTGGCCATGTCCGTTATGAGCCTGAGAGATGACGTGCGATGTTTTGCTTGAAGATTGCAGTGCCATCGGAGAAACAACATCGATAATGAATTGATTTTCAAGAACCTGAAAATTCAAGTGTGTGTCAGAGTCGTAAAAGCTTATTTTAATAATGGTTCCTTCGGTCCCATTTTGTGCTGGCTTGGTTTTTCCTAAGCTGACGTTTGAAATAGCCTTGCTGCCAGATTTCATCTTTTTAGTTATTTCTTGTTGATTTAATGAATCTGCAGGAAGGTTTGCAAAGGTAATAATACATTGGTTGTTGTTTGTATCAATTACATAGTCATCGTTATCAAGTGCTTCAGAAAACATAAGCCTTATTTGATCAGAACTTCTCATGCGTTCTGTGTTGATAGTATTGAGCGAAAAGGTTTGTGAGCAGAGAGTGACTTGGAAAGTTGCAACACCGCTGAGCAATAATAAAACAATATGCTTTTTCATGAAAAAATACGCTCCAGTAACTAGCTAAAAACTGCATCTGCCAACACTCTAACCGTATCAATTTTTGTTACTACCAGTCAATATGGTTAAAAAAGCGCAGGGTTTGACGCAGTCTTTTTTTTGCTACCTGGCACTATATTTCGTCAAGCAAGATTTGTTCGCGGTATTTTTTCATTAAATGTGTGATGAAATAGACATTATGAATAGTTGCTAACGTGTATGCCGAAAGTTCATGTGCTTTAAAAAGGTGGTGTAGATATGCAATGGTGTAGTTTTGGCAGGTGTAGCAACCGCAGGAAGAAGAAATTGGTTCAAACTTTAAGTTATTTCCTGATCGAAGAATGTTTAAGTCACCATTTTCTGTGAATAATTTGCCATGTCGAGCACATTTGGAAGGATGTGAGCTATCAAATGTATCAATTCCAAGAGGAATCGACGCGTGAATTGATGGTAAGTCAGCAATCCCCAGGAGGTGATTTGGTTTGTCGTAGGGCATGTGAGGCATAAGGTGTTGAAGCATAGCAATCATTTCTTCGCGGTTTTTTCCAACACTTCCACCGATTGCAAATCCATCAAATGGATGTTTTTTTAAGATCTCAACACTTGTTTTGCGAAGTTCCGGGTCAATTCCGCCGTGTACAATACAGTACAGCGCTTGGTTGTTAGGATTTTTTTTGTGTTCGATGAGAGATCGTTCTTCCCAGCGATGAGTTCGGTCGAATGATTTTTTGAGTGCTTTTGCGTCAATATGGTAGGGGGGGAGTTCATCAAATGATAAAATGATGTCCGCTCCAATTTTTTTTTGGGCTTGAATCGATGATTCTGGAGTGAGCTCGATGAGCTTTCCATCGCGATATGAGCGAAAAGTTACACCTTTTTCGGTGATTTTCATGATGCTATTGTTATGACTTTTTGTTCCCTTGCTTTTAATTTCGCTGGCAACGCCACCGTACATTAAACTAAAAACCTGAAATCCCCCAGAATCGGTGATGAGTGGTTGTTTGCGGTTCATAAACGAATGAAGTCCGCCTCCTGCGGCAACAACATCTGCTCCTGGTTGTAGCATTAAGTGGTAGGTATTGCAAAACATCAGTTGAACGTTGCATTGCTCGAGCAGTAAGGCGTCAACGCCTTTCATGGCGCCATTTGTGCCAACTGGGACAAAGTTTGGAGTATCGATTATCCCGTGAGGGGTAATTATCTGCCCAACGCGGGCGCGTGATTTTTTTGATTGGTGGATAATTTTGAATTCAAAATATTGGTTAGTCATGTGTGTCTCGTTTAAAAATGAGAGAGTAGCTGCCTGCGCTCAAAAACGACATGGCAATAATGAGAAAAAATTTTACAAATAAGCTCGAAATAATAATGTGGGGTACGCTTGCTACAATTCCATAGAGTCCTAGGTAGCTAAAAGCAACCGTGTCAAAAGTTTGGGAAAGAGACATGGTAAGAATATTTCTGAGAACAAAAAAACGTTTTTGAAGGGTTGTGGCCAATTTTCCATAGATAAATCGTTCAAGATGATTGGTTATAAAATCAATAATAATTGAAGTGATAGCAATCCGAGGCATCGGGGAAAAGAGGGTTGTATAAAAACCATGGGTTTCATCAAACATGTTTGGGGTGTACCACAGGTGAAATATTCCCAAGAAAAGAGTTGCAATTGATGCAAAAAAAGCAATTGTGATTGCTCGGCGACTTTCGCCGGCTCCAAATTCCTCTTGCAGGAGGTTGAGGCCAACAAGTTGTCCAATCATAAATACATCTGTGCAGGTGACGTGCAGTCCAAACAGATCGATTTGTTTTAAAATGAGCAAATTTGCCAAAATTCCACAGAGTGCAATAAAGGTTACCAGCAAGTCTTTGCCATAAGAAAAAGTGGCAAAAACAAGGCCAACTACCGTAATTGCGTGAATAAAAAGAATTAATTCGTTAAAAAACATGCTTTTTTATACAAAAGAGAGGGATTTATCTTTGTATGATACGAAAAAAGGGGAGCTTGCTCAAGCTCAAGGCAAGAAGCTCCCCTTTTTTGTTGGTTTTGACTGATGTTATAACGTAAGGCTCGATTCGGTATTGCTGGTTGCGTGTTCGTGGTTTTTTGCAATTGCGTCAAGAACGCTATTGAGTCTGCCGGAAATGGTTGTGTTGTTGTTGTACAGTCTGTGTGCAAGGTTTGCGTAATGATGACGTTCAAACATGTAGGTGTTGCGTTCGGTTTCCAGGGAAATGATTTCTTTTTCTTGTTTGTCTACGCGAGAAAGAGTTGTTTCGTATTTAAATGTTGTGTCATTGAGCATTTTTGCAAGATTTTCTTTCGAAATTTCAGCATCAGCAAGTTTTTTTGAAACAGTTTTAAGCGACGATGCAAGCGCATGCGACTCGGTGGTTTTTTCGGCTAAGTCTTTTTGTGTTTTGCTGACCAATGAACGCAAGTGAGCTTGAGATGATTCGAGCTGGCCAACTTTTGCTTCCATTTGTTTTGCGTTGTTTTGAGCTGTTTTTAGATGATTTAACAATACTTGTTGAGCTGCTTCTTCTTTGTGTAGTGATGCTTTAAGATTGTTGCAATGTTTTTCAAGAACAGAGAACGCAAGGTCTTTGGCTTCAACAATTTTCTTTGAGCGATTGAATTGGTCTTTTGTTGTTGCAAGATCTGCTTGTAATTGTTTCATCATTCGTGCTGATGCAAGTGAATTTTGAGCGGTGGTCGCTTGGTATTCTTTTTTGAGTCGTGCAATTTCAATATTAAGCGATTTAAGCTCGTTTCCTTGTTTGAGATCTTTTGCCGTGCGTGATTTTATTTCAAGCTCATTGCGTGCAATTTCTTGTTGAGCTCGTTCTAATTTTTGATCAAGGCTTTGAATTTTTTTGAGCGATTCTGCCAAGCGTTGGTGATGAGATGCTTTTGAGCCAGCGGTTTGTTTGCTGACTTTATTGATCGCTTGCTGGAGTGTTTTAAGTTCGCGTTCTGTTTGAGGTGTGTAGCCTTGTTTTGAAATAAATTTTTGCGCAAGAGTAAGTTGCTCTCTGACCATACTCAATTCATTTTCTGTTTCGTAGCAAGCGTCAGTTGCCAGTGAAAGTTGTTGTTTTGTATTTTCTAGGTCTTTTGAAAGATCGTTAAAGATGTCATAAATTTCTTTAGTGTAAAAAGTTTCGTTATCTTTGAGCGCTTGTTCAAGAATTGCAACTTGTTGACGAGCAGCCCCTTCGCTGATGAGTCCATTTTGTTGTGAAACTTCGCTGGCGATGAGTTTGCTTTGAAGTTTTTTTACTTGTGCAGAGAAATTTTGTTGAATTGATTGAAAGCGTTGATCGAGTTCAAGATAGGCCTTTTCAAGGTTGTTTCTTGTAGCAAGCGCTTCGTACAGGCTTTTTCTGATCGCTTGAAGTTCTTCGAACAACAATGAAATTTGATTATTTTTTTCTGCAGTAATTTTGTCATGCACATATGTTTTTTTTGCAAGTTCGGTGTTCCGTTCTTCTAGACTCTTTTTTTCTGCTTGCGTAAATGAGAGTAAATGAGCAATTTTTTGATTTGAACATGAAAGTTGAAATTCAGCGAAGTCTTTTGCTGTTTGCATGTCGTGAAGAGCAGATTCTGCTTTGAATAAATCAGCTTTGTAGTTGGGTGTTAAAGCCAAAAGTCCTGCACCCCAAGATGCGAGAGAAAAAAGAATACGATTTAAGTGTTTCATGGTTTTCCTTTTTTATGGTAACAACATGCTACCCGTGCGGTTGCGTATGTGGTAAGGCTACCGTTAGTTTTTGATTAAAAGCAAGAACGTACTTACATTCTTGTGTTTGCAAATAGGTACATTCTCTGAGCGTCATACTCTGAGCGTCATAGTGTTAGCGCCATTCTTTTACAGGCGCGTGTAGTAGTAGAGGAGGTTTATTGCCTGTTGCTATGTCATGAAGAATTTTTTTGTTGCGTGTGATAATCCAAACAACTTGATCAATTGTTATTTCGCCTTTAGTTGGTATGTATCGCGTCAAAATTCTTTGATGTATTGGCATTAAAAGTGATTTGGTGGCATAGGTTATTTCATCTAATTTTTGTATTCCAACGTTAGCAGCTAGCCTAGAGGTTCTGCCGTGTCTATAAACATAATCTGCAAGGCTTTGTATTGAAACAAGAACTACGGCGAGTAAAACTTTTAATTTTTCTACAGGTTGATTAGGCTTCATGTTTGTTTTTATGTAGTTAATTATGGTGTTAAGATGTTCTCCTGAATTCTGATATGTTTCCTTTAGCTGATAATCAGAGCCGAAATTTTTGACAAATGAAAGGTCTCTAATCGGATTGGTTGCTTCTTGGTATTGAGATGGGATAAATGGCATCACTCCTGGTGCTGTTGGTTGAATGTATGGGATTATACTAAGGTTTGGTCCTGCCGGCGTGCGATCTACGAGTCGAGTGGAGGCTGCAAGTCCTGAGGTTGAAGCAATTCCAGATGCTGTTGCAAGTCCGGCAGCACCAGCGGTTGCAAGAGTCGTATCACTTGCAAGGCGAGCAGCTTGGTCAGTGAGCCGAAGGTCAGTCACGCGAGTTGCAACTGAATCAAGGTCTTTTCGAGTAAGTTGTTCTCTGAGCGTTGAAAGTTGATCTTGTGTGCGTTGATCTTTTAATGCTGCAAGTTGAGATTCGGTACTTCTTTGAAGGTCTTCGATTTGTCTTCGTGCTTCTACTAATTCTTTTTTTGTTTCAGAATCTTCTGGTTCTTTGTCTTCGATTCGCTGGATCTCTCTTTGCATGTCGTTAAAATCTGCGGTCAGTCGCTCGTTGATATCAGATAGTTTTTGTAATTCGGCCAGAAGTTGCTGATTTTCTAATTTTAATTCTTGCAGCGCTTTTGAATCTTTTGCAGGTGTTGCCACAGTAATTGCCGAAGTT
The DNA here is from genome assembly GCA_016871815.1 of Candidatus Dependentiae bacterium. Lineage (NCBI taxonomy): Bacteria > Candidatus Babelota bacterium. Next base: position 21,240 of record VHBT01000008.1, on the reverse strand, counting down.
CTGCCAAGATATTTTACAACCTCTTCTTTGAGTTCTGCGAGTTGTTTTTTGAGTGCAATCATTTTTGAATCAAACTCTTTTGATGATTTAAGTTGAGTATATATTTTGACCAGCTGTTGTTTGAGGAATGAAATTTCCTGATAAACCTGTGGGAGCTGGGTAGTGAGTAGTTGCTGCAAGAGAGCAAGCCGTGCTTTGAGCTGTGTTACTGGGGCTTGGCTAGATGATTTTAATGATTCCATAGCTTGAGTAAGTGAAACAACTTCCGATTCTTTTTGTTTGAGTTGTTCTTGGATTGCTGTAGCAGCTTTTGTTAATTCTTTTTGAGCTGCGAGTTCTCCGGTAAGTTCGACAACTTGTTTTCTGATTTGTTCAGTTGATGCAAGATCCCGGGCTTGCTGATCGATTCTTGCTTGCAGTGTATTTGCAAGCGAGACTTTTTCTGCGAATGCTTTTGCTGCGCGTTCTGCTTGTGCTGTTTTAGATAGGATTATTGCTCTTATTGCTGGAATGTTAGTTTTTAATGAAGCGATAGCTCTTTCAAAATCGCTCTTGATTTTTAAGAGTTCTTCGGTATCAATACCACTGCCCAAAAGTGCATCTTGCTGGTGCTCAAGCTGTGCGTGTTGGGCTGCAAGTTCTTGTTTGAGGTGCTCCATTTCTTCATCTTGATGGGTGAGTTTTTCGTTTGCTGCTTCAAGTTGTTTTGTTAATTCTGTTGTTGCATCATCTGTGGAGCTTGAGCCCGAAGCTGCAGCGGCTTGCAATTCAGAAGCTTTTTTTTCAGCAGCAGAGAGTTTTTCTGCCAGCGCTTGTTTTTCGCGTTCAAAGGTTTCAAGTTCTTTTTGTTGGCGAGTTGTTAATTCGGTAAGGCGATCAACTTCGTCGGTACGTTTTTCTGAATCGGCCGCTTCTTTTTCGGTTAATGCTGTAACTCGTTCTGTTGCTGTGGCAAGGTCTTTTTGTGATGCTGCTAATGCGTCTTGAGCCTTTTTGAGTTCTTGTTGAGCTGTTGTACGGGCAGAATCGTTTTCGAGTAGTTGTTGTTTTAATTTTTCTAAAAGGGTTTGTAGCTGGTCAATTTTTTCACCTTGGTCTCTAATCTGACGTTTTAATTTGGCGGTAAAATCTTCGGTCATACCAATTTCGGGTAACGATGAAATCGCAGGGTCGGTTCCGGCTGTGAGTGTTACATCGGTTCTTCGTTCGCTGAAACGTGGAGCAAAAATCGAAAAATTGATTAGTCCCAAAAGTACGAGTAATGGAATTTTTGTGTTCATCATATTTATTTTTTCTTTATAACATTTTTGATTCAAAAAATCGATTTGAGTATATGGTCTGCAAAAAAATGGTTACAAGACTTTAGATTTTAGAAATTGCAGCCAATATTAAGCCATAATTGATAGTTTCGCATGACAAGTTCTTTTGGAGATCCAAATGAAATCTGAAGTCCTGAATTAATAAAAAGATTACTGTCATCAGAAAGTGTTATTTTTTGTCCAAAACTTGCAAAAAGTTGATAATAAAAAAGTGTTGGGTGGTTGAGGTTAAGATCTTTATTATTAATCTTCTTTTTACACATATTTTGTCCACGAGCGCCGGTGGTAAGTGGTGTGAGCGTTGTTGTTCCGGATACAATCGAAGTTTCTCCTGTGGTTTCTGGGAGAGCTCCTGCGGTGCGGGGGTACATTCTTCCCTCGATATAAAAAGCAGGGGCAGATGGATTATTTGATGCGCCGGTAAAATTAATTGGATTAATAAATTTATTGGTAATCCCAAACGTATTATCGGTCCATGGGATAGTTGGTGTATTTTTTTCTTCTTCTTTGTATCCTGCGGAAATGCCACAATTTATGACGGTTGAATGTTTCTGGTACGACACAAGGGTAATGTTTTGAAGCGAGAGCCCTTGATTGATGTTAAGTGATTTTGGCAGCGAATTTACGGCAGGAGAGAGCCACGAGTCTGCAGGGACACCGTTTTGCAGTGATTGGTAATAATGCCACCACGAAAGATTAGCGATCGTTGGAATTCGCGGTTCATTTTTTGGAAAATTGTATCCGGCTATCGAAGTATTAGAAATATCCCATTGTGAGGAAATGGTTTTTGAAATGGTGAGGTTGGTTGTGCACCCTAGTCCCACATGCAGGTGCTTGGTTCCGATTTCTGGTGCAAAAATAAATTCATACGAATCGTCTGGTCCACAAGGAATTTGTGCACACCCAAAAAGGGTAACTCGATATGCGTTGGTGTTGAGCAGGTGGTGACCTGCAGTGATTTGAACTCGGTCAAAATGTGAACGTTTTTGCATTTGTTGCGGAATTTTAAGATGCGAAAGTCCATAACTGAGACTTTGTTCTGCGCCATTAAAAAAATCTTTAATCGAAATGATGTCGGAGAGATCTGTTTTTGTAACTTTTTCTTGTGAGTATACCGCATTAAGGGATCGTTTTTGGTGAACAAAGCTTACTTCAATTCGATAAAAACAATCATTGATGGGAAGGTCTAAGTCGTGGTGAAAAAGTAGATTAATGCCAGTTTCTTGTTGGTCGGGGGTAAAGGTAATTGTTGCTTGTGGACGGTGAATTGTTTCGTTGACTGCTTGAAGCGAATAGCTGTCGTGTGCCGTAAGAACCGAAATCATGTAATCGGAATTTACATCGCCCTTCAGACTTTCGGTAGTGACCGAAAAAATATTTGAATCGGATGGTCCCAATCCTGCGCCGATAAATTTGGGAGAAAAATTTTTGGAATAAAAAACCGATACTGCCGTTTTTATCGCGTGGCTTCCGGTATTGTTTTCAGAATGCAGCGAATTGATAGCACTTATCGATTGAGGGGATGCAAAAAAGTTTGGTCGAATGAGCGTGGTTGCATGATTAATTTCTGCAAAAGCAGATGATGCTCCGAAAAGAATATTAAAAAAAATAAATCTCAAGTGGGCGGTACGGGCAAAACCTGCCATATAAAACTCTTTTGGTTGGGGGAAAATATGGCGAGGGGAGTATAAAACCAAGTTGCGGGCGCGTGCAAGACACGGCTAAGAAAATGTACAAAAAAAAGAGGACTGCAGTTACGCAGTCCTCTTTTTTGGAAATTGTGAGAGCTATTAGAAGTTAACAGCAAGTTTTCCAAAGACACCCCAGTGTTGCAACACTTTGGCTTTGTCTGTTGGAGCCATGGTGATTTCGCCACCAAAGCCAAGATCCATTGGGTTAGCCATGTCGTTGAAGCAGTAGTTCAAGCCAGCATGGATGTTGTGAATGAGTTTAGCTTCTTCGTTGAAGTTAAGATGTTCTTTTTTAAGAGCAACAGCAGAGTTTGCACCAGCAGAAGCAACTGGAAGGTTAGAATCTGCGGTTGAACCTGCGGTTACATATTGTGTGTCTGTCCATGAATCAAGTTCGTTCTTTTCTTTTGCTTTGTATGAAAGAACATAACCAGCGTCAAAAGAGGTGCAGTCGTTTGAGTAAACAAACTGAGCAGCCAAGTCAGCAGAGTACTGTGGGCGTACGCTTACTTCTCTTCTAAGAATGTTAGCAGCAGGCGACCATCCAGCAGTCGATGCAGCAGTTGTGTCTTTTACAAGGTAATATTGTTGGTATGCTGTGTTGCCAGTAACAATGTTTACGTTTTGAAGATTTGCCATACGCACTTCGTTTCTAGCAAAGATGTAGTGAGCGCGAGCATCAAGATTCAACGCCATTGATGATTCTTCTGTTTGTGAAAGAGAGATTCTTCCTTGCATACCAGCACCAAGTTGTACGTGACGGTGACCAACAACAGATTCGAACAAGTGATCAAGTTTAGGTTCTGTACCAAAACCAACAACACCGCTCACGTATCCACCAAAAGTACCGTTGTCATTGGTTACAAAATCGTATCCAAGGCGTGCTCTTACTTCTTCAAGGCCATTTGCAGCAGGAGAAGCTGTATTCCAAAGGATTTTACCAGCGGTCAATGTGCTAGTTGCAGAAGCACCAACGGTGAATGTTGTGCCTTTGAAAAAGTTTTCAAAGGTGTCTGAAGTTGTATTTTTAGCACCACCGGTATAAGTTGCTTTAAGATTATTTTCTACGCGAGCAAATGAAGCGTTAAGATCAAACCATGCGCCTTCAAGAACGTTTTTGAGGCTTTGAGCGTAGCTCACAGCAACAGCCATGCGTGTTTGAGTTGGATTCATGGTAAGAGTTGCATCATCCATTGTACCAGCAGCACCACTTGAAGCTACACGAGTCAAGTAGTTCAATGCGATATCTGTTGCACCTGGAGTTGCTTTAGCAGCAACAGTGTTTGTTGTTGCGCCAGCAGGCAAGAAGTGACGATTGGTATCACCACTGTATGATCTTTGGTACATGAAGCGTACGCCGATGCTTGAACCACATGATTCTTCGCCTTCACAGTTCATGCTTTTTGCACTGACCATTGAACGATACGCACCTTCTGAGAGGTGATTTGAAAGGTATGAACCAGTTGCAGATAATCCAGCAAACGAGCTAGCTACAATTCCTGCTAAGAGGAGGAGTTGACTAATTTTTTTTGACATATCTACTTCCCTTTGTGTTTTTTTAAAATGGAAGAAAAAACTTCACGAACATAAACGCTGCCAACCTACGCTAGCAGAAACCAACATTATCTTTTTTAGCATGTCAGCTTTTCAGAAGGCAAGGAAAAAAGATATTGTTCGTCGCAGCTTGCAAGGAAGTTCAGCCTTCTGGGGAGTGATTCTAGTGGCACTCTAGTTTCTTGGCAAGCTTTTTTTTCAACACTTTTAAAAGATTTTTTTTGATTCAAAATCTTCCGTTTGCGTGCAAGTTGTTGTGTGAAGTTTTACTGTTGGAATACTCTTTGACTCAGGGTGAAAAAATTAAAAAGAGGAAGCTTGTCTATGTTCGAGTATGACAAAGATCAAAATTCTGGCAGGGTTTCTGTCGTTGCGTCTAATGAATTTTCAAAAAACGGTGCGTCAAAAAGCATGCATGATTTTTTGTTTATGGTGGTTGCATTTTGTCTTGTTTTTTTCAGTGTGTCACTTCTATCGAGTTCTGATCTTGATAACTCTTTTTTTGTTTTTAATTCTCAGAGAAATGTTTATTCAAATCTTTGTGGAGCTGTTGGCTCATATTGTGCATCTTTATTATTTTTTCTTTTTGGGTATTTGGCATACGTCTGGGTTTTTGTGTTGAGTGCGGCATGGGGATTTAGATTTTATACCAAGCAAGGTGGTTCAGGTTTACGTCAATTTGCCGCCGGGTCTGCAGCGTTTACTTTTTTTCTTTCGTTACTCAGTTATGTTTTTGGCACGTTGGTAGAAACGGTAACCGGTAAATCGTTTGCATCGCTTGCTGGACTGGTCCGTTTGATTGGACCTGTTGGAGTTGTGATGCTTTCGGTTATTGGTTTTGTCTATTCGTTAGCGTTGCTGTTTAATTTGCCTGTTCGGTTCGTGGTGGCGGTAAAAGTAAAAGGATTGCAGGTTGCGGCAAGATTTTTTTTAGCGGGGGCATCCTTTTGCGCTCAGGTGTTGGCATCTTGGTGGCAGTTTGTTTTTAGTTATGTAAAAGCAGCGTTCCTAAAAGCGTTTACTCCTGTTTTTCCTCAGGAGGTTATTGCAGAGCAGGTTGGTCTTTCGGAAAAAGTTATTGATATTTCGTTCAGTCCGCAGGTTGAGTCCGAGTTGGAACAAGAGTTGCCGGTTGAGGACGAGCAACTTGCAGGGGAGGTGGTTGCACCCCGATTGCATCGTGAGTGGTATTTTGGAAAAACCAAATTGCGGTTGTTGCCGCTTTCTCCTTTTGAAAAAAGTTTAAGGAACAATCAGCGCTTTGTGGCATTACTCAAAGAAGCGTTGGTTTATAATTTTCCACTTCCCGATGATGCGCTGTTAATTGAAGAGCATCAAAAAAGTTTTGACAAAACGTTGTTCGAGCAAGAATGCAAGGAGCGGGGAGTTAATCTTGAAGAGCGATTGAAAAATTTTGGAATCAATGGTCGTGTGGTGGCGATTCGTCCAGGTCCGGTCGTTACATTATATGAATATGAACCTGACATGGATGTTAAAATTAGTAGTATTATTGCTCGCGAAGACGATTTGGCTATGGCGCTTAAAGCCTTAAGTATTCGAATCGTAGCTCCCATTCCGGGAACAAGTGTTGTCGGTTTTGAGATCGCAAACGTTCAGCGTGAAGATGTTTTTATGTCCGATTTAATTGTTTCGGATGAATGGAAAAAAAGCTCTGCGCACTTAGGGTTGCTTTTGGGTGTGGATACTGCTGGAAAACCGATGGTGCAAGATTTAACAACCATGCCACATTTATTGGTTGCAGGATCTACTGGGTCTGGAAAATCGGTGTGCATGCATTCATTGTTATTCAGTTTGCTGAGTAAACATACCCCAGAGACGTTGCGTTTGGTATTGATTGACCCTAAGCGTTTAGAATTTTCGGCGTATGCCGATATTCCACATTTATTGTTTCCGATTGTGGTTGAAGCGCAAAGAACTATAAAAATTCTCAAGTGGGTTGTTGCTGAGATGGAATATCGATACAAAAATTTGGCACAAGCTACGGTTAGAAATATTGCAGAATACAACAAAAAAGCGGTTGAAAAGGGGTTGGAGAAATTACCATATTTAGTTGTGATGATCGATGAACTTGCAGATTTGATGATTGTTGCAGGAAAAGAAATCGAATTGCAGTTGATTCGTATTGCTCAGATGGCGCGCGCAGCGGGAATTCACATGGTTTTGGCAACACAACGTCCATCGGTTGATGTGGTTACAGGGTTAATTAAAGTTAACTTTCCAAGCAGGTTGGGTTGTCGCGTTTCATCAAAAATTGATTCACGTACTATTTTGGATACCAATGGTGCAGAAAAATTATTAGGGCGTGGTGATATGTTGTTTTTGCATGGTTCTGCGGCAAGTTTAAGAAGAATACATGGAGCATACGTTTCTGAATCGCAAGTGCAACGCTTGACCGATTATTTACGATCACTTGGCACTCCTTCATATGTAGACTTGGATGAGCGCATTTCCGATCATGCTGGAGCGATGTCAGATGATCAGGATGACGAGTTGTATCAGCAAGCTTTAGAAGCGATAAAAATGCTTGATGAAGTCTCGATTTCTTTGTTGCAACGAAAGTTTAGAATTGGGTTTAATCGTTCGGCAAGATTGATTGAACAATTAGAGGCGGATGGACTTTTGGCTCCGGCACAGGGAAGTAAGCCAAGAAAAGTTCTAAAGCTATAATTTTTATAAAAATTGAAAAAAAATTTTTAATAAAAAAAGATAATTAAAACCAGGAAAAGTTTAGATTTATCGTGATTGGGAGCTGGTTTGTCTATTGCTCTTTCGTTTTAAATCTTCTAGCATAAAATTGTGGTGTGTGAGTTGTAGATAGAAAGGGAAATATGAAACCTTCTGATCAGAACCCATTATCGTTGAGCCTTGCTCAGCAGGAACTTGTTCATTCGTTGTTGAGCCTTCCTCCAAAGATTATGTTGCATCATGACATTTCAGGACTTGCTCAGTTAGTCCTTCATGAATTAGCTCATGATCGTAACTTTAAATTAAAAAAAGCTATTTATCTTGCAGACAATCCAGATTTTGATCACCTTGTTGGAGTTGCAGGATATTCATTAGAAGACAAAGATCTTATTTCAGTAGACATGTGGAGCGATCCTGTCAGCGCAATAGAAAGACTTAACGAGTCTACGTATTCAAAGCAGATCAAAGCTGTTCTGCAGCAAAGCATGAAAGCGCGTCATGTTGACTTGCAAAATAAAGAAGAAATCGAAAGACTAGGAAAATTAATGGGATTGGAAAAACCTCAATTTTTTTCTTGGGATTTGAAACACGGAAATCATGGACTCTTTATTTTTGAGTACATAGATTCTTCGGCGGTTGAAGATTTGAAACATAAATTGTTATCAAACGCCGCCGCGCTTCTTGGTTTTTGTCCACTTTTTTAGAAAAGCTCATTTTGTTGTAAATGAGCTTTTTTTATTTTGGATACAATCGAGTCGTTGTTTGAGACGTATTTTTTTGCAACCACAAGAGTTTTGGGCATCTTACAAGGTGCCCATACTCTTTTGAATACCAACTTTCTCCAGAAAAGAGAGAAGTTGCAGACGTTTCCAGAAGAAGAGATGTGTGATTTGAAGTGATAGAAAAAAATCGTGGATCGATCTCTGTTACTGTGCATTCGGGTGATAAAATGAGATTCGATTCAAACGTTTCATCAAGATTCGTATTTTTATTGAGCGTGGTGTCGGTTATCGTAAGCGTGTCTTTGAGTCCATCAAGTTTAATAGATCGCGTGCAGACTAGACCTGCAAACTCATATTGGGCAGTTGCCGTAACGGTGGTTGCAGATTTATTAATGAGTACCGGGCGCGAAGGAATCGGTTCGCCCGAGATAGAAAAAAGAGATTCAAACGTATGAGCGAATGATTTTTGTGGAAAAAAAGTAGAATGACTTTCTTTTGAGCGCAAAAGATTTCTGGTCGTTGTGTTGCTGGTGTACCATCCGGTTCCTGGATCGGTAATTATTTGCTGTGCATTGTAGGTTGCAGTTATCCCAAGAAGGTCTTGGTGGAAATGGCCGCGGTTTTCTGATCCCGAAAATGACTTTGTTCGCAAGCTAATGTGCCAGTGTTGATTGATTAAAAAAACGATTCCAAAGTCAGAATATTCTTTTGTGTAAATTTCATGCGTCATTTTTTGCTGATCGTGTATATCTGAAAGAAGTGTGAGCTGAATTGGTGAGAGAAGATAATTTGAATCGTTGTCACCAATTTGAACAATTGAATCTGGCGTGTTGGTGCAATCGGCTAAAAACTGCATTCCTCGGTCAATGCGAGCAGCAAGTTTTTCGGAAAACGAAAAGGTGTTTTTTTGATTGAGTTTGGTGATGTGCAAAAGACATTGCATGATAAGTTTGTGATAGCTTGTCGACCCTTCATTCAGGGTTCCATCATTATTAAGTTGATTCTCAAATCCTGTGCATACTTTTTGCCAAAGGTTTTCTAGTGATCCGAGTGGATAGTTGTTAAATTCTGCAAAAAAAAGAGCCAGATACCATGCGGCCGTAAGATTGATGAGGTAATGGTTGTTTTGGTGGTCATACTCTTCCCAGTAATTATTAATGAATGTTGCGTGAGCAAAAAGTAGATCACAATATTTTTTCCAAAAACAACGTTGCGAGTCGTTGTGTGGTGGGGTATAAAAAAAGTGAAAAAGCCAGAGCAGGTTGATTGCGCGAATCCCAACTTCCATGGCATTCATCCAGCAGCTCCCCGAAAGGTAGGGATTTTCTTCCTCCCAAGATGTGATTATTTTCATGAATAAATCGCGTTCGGTGGAATATTCGTTCGGGTTTTTTTGAAATTTTTCTCCCGCGATCAAAAGTTCACTAAAACGACTGTTTTCCCAGAGTATTTTGATATCAAATCCGTATTTTTCTGGATTTGCATCTGAAAACAGAGGTGGAATTATCGAGAATGAAAATTGATTTTTAAAGGGATCTTGATGCTCTTGGTTAAAAAAATCATTTTTTTTAACGGTAGAAAAAGGTGCGTTTTTGGTTGTTTTAAGGTCAAAAAAAAGTGTTGATTGAAGGTTTGATACATCAAGATCTACCCAAGGGGATTGTTTAGATACAAAAGAGAGATATCCATGCAGATATTTGTAAGAATTTTTTAATCGAAGCAGTATTTTTTTGTTTGTACCAGATGGATTTTTGAGTGCGTTTTTAAAAAAAGAAGCAATATTCATGTCGTATGCCTTAATGTTTCTAATGAATTCATCTTCTGAGCTTGCCAGATTCCTGCAAACAAGATGAGTATGCTGCAACTGCATATGCCGATGGGGATGGCTATAAAAATAAATGGATTTGTGCTTGCAGGTAAATAAGAAACATAATAAACATCTGGCAAGGAAATAAGCTTGTATGTTTCAAGCAGATAGCTGACAAAATAGCCAATTACAGATCCAGCACAAGAACTGATGGTCACAACGATAATCCCAACCCACAAAAAGATATTTCTGATCATGCTGTTTGGCATGCCAAGGGTTTGAAACAATGCGATATCTCGTTGTTTGTGATAAATCAGTGTAACCAATGATGAAGTGATACTAAAAAGAGCAATAATAATCAGTAAAAAAAGCAGACAAAGTGCAGCAAATTGTTCTAGTTTGAGCGCAGAAATAATGGCGGGATATAGCTCTTGCCATGTTTGTACGGTCAGATGGGGGAGTGTTTTTTTCAGAAGGGTAATGCCAGTGTCTTTTTGGCTTGGGTTTAATGGATTTAATTTATCAAAAAAAGAAATAAGCCCGTTTTTTTGAGGAGCAAACCGAACCAAAATGACATCTGCGAGGTTTGGGGAAGATTTTGTGAGTAACGAAAAAGTTTCCTGGGAGCAAAAAACAATACCAGAGTCACATTCATCAAGGCCAATATGAAATTGCCCAGAGATGGTAAGAATGCTTTCGGTAAGTGTAATTTTTTTAGAGTTGATTGCAGTGTTTGGAATATAGCATTCGGCAGTCTTTTTTTCTGCAAGGTCAAGGTTGCGTGCAAGCGTCGAGCCGATGATTATGCAATTTTTTTTTAGAAGATCACAGAGCGTTTGATTATTTTTGAGCAGTTTTTTTTCTAAATTGGTGACTGAGAGGTCTGTTTTTGGATCGATAGATCGAATTTGAACTAACGCCTGTTTTTCGTCGTTGGTTATAATTAATGAGTGCGAGCTTTGTGGTGTGGTTCCTGCAATTTGATCGGGTATTTGTAGTCGTATCTTTTTATCGATCGATTCATAATCGAGTTTATTTCCGTATGAGCTGATGATTGCGTCAGCGTTTGTTTCTTCAAACTTCTGAAATGTTTTTTCTTGAAATGCCTGAGTGGTACTTACGGCAAGTGAAAGTCCAAGGGTTGCGATAAAAAGAATCATAATCGAAAACCAAAGGGGCAGAGCCATTGATTTTGTTTTTAGTGCTTGTGCAAAATAGCGGCGGGCTATAAAAAAGCTCAACATACATTTTCCCTTTTGGTGTAAGCATCGAGTATCGAATTTGTTTTTGATTGAAGAGTATAAAGCGTTTTTGGGGGTAAAGATAAGATGCTTAAGTCTTATAAAAAAATTTTGTTATTCATGGTGGTATTTAGTTCTGTTTTGATCGCAAGATCGCGTTCAAAATTAATTCATGAGCGTCAAAAAAAGCACGTTCGAATTGCTAAAAAAGGAGTTTTGGACAGGATTTTTGGAAAAGGGGATCCTGCAAACCCAGCGTTGCTTGATAAAACGTTTAATCAGGGAACTATTTTGTTTGAAGATACAAGAAAATTGGTCAAAAGATGTTCAGTATATGACCAAGTTTCTACGCGGGCTCATTTTGATGTTATAAAGCTTGATCCTGCCGCAATTGCGCAGCTGGTAGAATTGCGCAAACAATCCTTTGGGCTAACAGAGGCTGAGACCGTTGAACTTGCAAAAGAATTATTTAGCACTGCAGAGCGGGCACATTTATTTTATGTTCGAGCAGAAGTTCAAGACAGTCCTAATCAAGGCTTGATTGGTGATGATGCCGCATGGCAACTCAGGGTTTCTTGTGGTGGTCAGCGTCGTAATCCAGAAATTAAAGAGACTTTTTTTGATCCAGAAGTTGCACGAATGTTTTATCGATTTGATGATTCTGCGCGAATGTTTGGTCGAGAATATATTGTTTCATGTAATCGTAATAATGCTGACCAGCAGGTTGATTTATATTTTCTCGGAGCTGGCGTTTATGATCATTTGTCGTGGTAATTGTAGATAAAAAACAGAAAAAGTTTGGAGGCAGATTGTGAAAAAAGCCTGTGTTGTAAGATTATTTTTGATTTTTGGAGTTATAGGAACGTGGCAAAATGTTGAGGCGATTTCTTTGTCTACGTTTACTGGCGCTGCAAATGCGGTTATGCAAAAAGCAAAACCTGTAGTGACTTTTTTCTCAACGTTTTCAAGAAATTTTATTTCAGCTCTCAAAAATACAGATTATAACGATCGTTCAATTATGATTCAGGTTCCTCCTGCTAAAGGAAATCAGGGACAAACTTCGTATGCGATAGGATATGATTTTGGATTTCGTGGTGCAGGGGATGCGCAGCAACCATTTGGATTTATGTTTGATTCTTTTGGCAGATATCGCGTGCGACCAATGAATGCGATGTTGTATCCTGGGTTTATTCCAGATATTACCGATCCTTCAGGACAAAGAAAAATGCCGTTGTCTTTGAGTGATGGGGTTGCTCCGCAATTGATTCAAAGTGTGTTGTCGTTTGTATTGGGGAGTCGTTCTGCGGCCGAAAAAGCATGGAAGCCCGTAGCATATTTCTTGAATGTGTCACCAGAATCGATGTTTTTTTTGAAAATGATGTTGCTCGTAAATTCTGCGCAAAGAAACACGATAGTCAAAAATGGTGTAGCAAGTGGAAAGTATCCATCTGTCTCGGATATTCCATACGAGATGATGCAATTAATTTTTAGATTGGTAATTACTCCAGACATTCAAGAAACAAAAAAATTAAATGAGGGTGTTGGAGTTGAAAAATCCTACTTATGGACAAAAGTTGCAACGCTTTCCAGGCCGTCAAAATTGCTTGCAAAATTTCCATCATTTTTTGTTGAGGCATTAAATGTTATCAAGCCTGCAATCGCAGAAGCAGAAGTTCAGGAATACAAGGATCGTTTTAATGTTTCAATGAGTGACCTTCAGAGGGCATACTCGCAGGTGAGGACTGTTTTTCCGTATGAAAAACGGGTTGAGTTTATAAAAAATAATATAATTGGCACCTTTGATCCCAAAAAGATGACAAAAACTGACGTTGAATTGTATGAGTACATGATTCGTCAAGTTGTTGTTGAACGATACAGGGGGCTAAAAACATTTATAACTGCGGGATCGCAGGACGCGCAAAAAGCAGATACAGAGTCTGGTATTTCTGATTCTTCTCTTAATTCTTCATTTGCAAATGACTCGGTTGTTTTTGTTGATGTTGATCGATTAATGAATTTTTTATCAGCAAGAATTCCAAAAATTAAAGATTTTATTTTGTTCATGACAAGTTCACCGCGCAAGGGAGGGCTGAGCTCTGGTCTTGTTTCATATTTAAATGGTATCGGCAGTGTTATTGAAAGAGAATTTACAGATCTTTCAAAACTTACTGCGGATTTAACAACGGCGCGAAAAATTGTAGCGTCATCACGTGTTTCTCGTCAAGCAGCAGAGGATGAGCCTGTTGAAGAAGCAACAACCGATCAATCAATTTCGCAAGCAATTATTGAAAAGTTAGATGCTATTTCGATCCAAGAATCGGTAGAGCTTGGTACAGCGAATCTTAAAAAAACAAAAGTGCCATTTATGGCATATTTGGATATTAAGTTTTGGCAAGCGATGCGAATGATGAGACAAAATTTTAGAGGCGATAAAGATTTTATGTACGATGACACATCATTATCGGTCGAAAAAGCAGTTGTTCAGGCGTATGCGATTTTGTGCAGAGCAAACGATGATTTGATGTATTTGGAAAACCTTATCAAATCTAATCCACAAAAATTTTTACTTAAAGATCAGAAAGGTGACACTATTTCGATTTCGGGGAAAGAGATTTATAAACAATACACCGATGTTGAGCGTTACTTATTGTATACCAGTCAGCAATTGAGTAGCTATCGAGCAACGCTTGGGAAAATGACAGTTGAGCAGCAACGAGCAGATCAGAAGTTGATTAAGTTAACAACCGATAACGATAATGCAATTAATTTGTATGGAAAAATGCGTCGTGTTTTGCGTGGTTATTTGCGTCAATTTCAGTTCGATCGTCGTATGCCTCGAGCAAAAAAAGCGGGAAGAGTTGCTCTTGGGGATGCTGTAGTGCTTGGTATGGGTGATGTTAATGTGATCGAAATTAATGCCGACAGTTCCGAACAGGCCCCAGCACAAGTATCATCTACCTCATCTACTGGTGTAACGCCGAAAGAAGAAGCAGCGCAGCAAGAAGATGCAGAGCAAGATGGTTTGCAAAATCAAGAAGACGCTGATACTCAATCAACTACACCAGCAGATGATCCGTTTGCGGTGTTTGGTTCTGGAGTGACTGCAGAATCTGATCAGGATTCTATTTCGTCGGATGAGCTGGAAGCGCAAGAAGCTGGTGCGATTCCTCCTGTTTTGGATTCTCCTTTTGCGGCAAAAGGATCGGATACTCAGACCACTCGTGGTTCTGCAAAAAATACGGCGTTGGGGGTTTCGCCTGATGCGTATGGATATCCACGAACGGTTGACGCATTTATTCAAGAAGAATTTGCAAAATTAGTTTTACGCTGTCCAACATTTAAAAAGTTTGCAGAAACCAAATTGGCGTCTTCGATAAATGGCGTTATTGGTATGGATGTTTCAACCATTCTGACTGCTGCTGCTGGATTGCAATCTGATATTCAAGTGCAAGAGGATGCAGCGTTTTTACCAGATGAATCCTTCTTCTCTTCATCAATTTCTCTTTCTGTTTCGGATAAAAAACCAACAGCCGCGGAGATGAGTGCGTTAGGAAAAAGTTTGCATGATCAATATGCAAATCTTTTAGAAGAAGATGGAGCTGGCCAAGGTGAAGCCGCAGAAGATGAAGTTGTTATTGAAGATTTTAAATCAAGTGATTTTGAAAATTTAGTTACTCTGCCGCAGTCGGAAAAACAGGAAATTGATGGAGCTTTGGATCTTCAGGAAGATAATTTGACTCAGCGTGCTAGAAACACACCAGCTCCAGTTTCTGCCGGGGATGATGATCTTGCAGGACTTTTTGATGATGATTCGACAGGCTTAAATTCATCTGATTCGGACATTTTTGGAGTAGATATGCCAGTTGAAGAAAATGCATTTGCTGGTACAGAATCAGCAGCTCCTGTGGTTGAAGATAATCAGGAACAAATCACAGAGGGAGCCGCGTCTTCAGACGGGGGCGATCCCGATTTAGCAGCAATCTTTAATTAAAATTGTAGATAAAAAAAAACAGTGCGCGTTGTTTAACTTAAACAACGCGCACTGTTTTTTTGCGTATTATCTGAGTCAAGAATGAATAGGGTTATTTTGTCTTAATATGAGAAAGAATAAAATCTGTTCGATCTTTTATTGTGCCAGCAGGAACCCGAATAATTTCAAATCCATGCAATGTATAGTGTTGAACCATAGCATTTTCGATACGAAGCATTTCAGCAACGTCTTCATGTCTAATTGCTGTATTTTTACAAAATCCTAAATCATTAAATAAAAATACTTTGGGATTAAATTTTCCTGAAGATAGGAGGTTTTTGAGCTTTGAAATTGTTTCGGTGGGCGATTTTTTTTCGTATAGCGCGATGTACACGAGAGGGTCAAGTGGACTGCGATCAAAAAAGACAGGTTGAAGGTTGTTTTGTGGTAGGTTGTTTTGCGCTATTTCCATAATGGTTGCAAGTTTTCCTTCAAACCAATTTTCACTCCAGGGGGTTTTTTCGCCTTTTTTTAGTTCGTCTGCAATTACAATCGTTGCAGCTTCTTGTACTGTTTGGTACCCACGTGATGCAAGTTCTGCAATCACACTCGATTTACCTGTTCCTGGTCCACCGGTAAAAATGTACCATGACCGTTCTTCTGTCGAAGCTTGGGTGGTTTCAGGGGAATTCTTTTTTGTCGCAGATTCTATTTCTTGCAACATGATTTCTGGGCTGCTCACAGTTGTTGGTTCTGCGCCTGAGAAACTAAGATTTGTAGCTATAAAAAAAAGTAAAAGTGATTTATTTGTAACCATGAAAAAGAGCTTTGAATGGAGAAACGAAAGATAAGTATAAAGATGGGAAAAGTATATTATTTTTCTGAGCTAACTACAATCTGAAAAATATGTTTTTTATTGATTGAGCTCTTCTTAAATAACCTGTCACGATATTTTGGATCACGGGTAGTTTGAGGGGGTTGGAAAATGCGTAAGGTATTATTTTGCGTGAGTCTATTTTTTTGCGGTTCGATCGTGGCAATGGACTTTAAAGAAGCATATTCAAAACTGACTTCATTGATGAGTGATGCGTACAATCCAGAAGTTAAAATTGAATTGAATCTTTCGTATTCGGATGAAGATGTTCAGGGGGAAGCATTACATTATTTTACCTATTTTTGGGCATTAAGAAGGCTTATTATTAGTGGTGAAAAAATAAAACAAGGCATAAAGATCACTGAAAAATTATTTGAGAAGGCTCAAATTTTATTTTTTACTAATTTTGAAATTCACTACGCGCTTGTGAAAAATTTATGCGATGAAACAAATATTGGAATTCCTTGTTCTGATTCAGATAAAGCTCAGATTATAAGTTTTATAGAAGATGTATTAAGGCCACAACTGACTCGAAAGCCTTTGGTTTTTGAAGGGGTTGATCTTGATGTTCTTGATCTTGGGGTGGGTATGGCGGCAGTAGAAAAACCGCTACTGGTAGGGGCTGGTAGTTCAGTGTCTTCAGCTACCGTTTCTGGAGTTTCAAGTGATGGTTCTGATGCAGACGAAAATTTATTATTGGCTTCACTTAATTTTTATAATCCGTATAAAGAAAAAAAAGGTCGTCCAGGATTTCCTCCGCGTTGGCGTCGAAAAACTTTTTTAGGATTTACAAAATGTTTTTCCTATGAAATGTCTGTGCATGTTTTAAATTTACTAAAAAAAGAAGTCTTTGATTCTGAGACAAAAAAATACTTACTCCTTACTCATTTGACCGATGAAACAGTTCAGCTTGCAGCGGCTCAGTATGGAAGGTGCTTAAATGTCGTACGTCTTTTTTTGAGTACCGGGGAAGGTGATTTAAAAAAAGTTGGGGAGAGCCTAAGAAGCTTGAAAACATTAGGTGTTTTGTTGTTTATGGATGCATGGAATATTCATCAGTTATTTTTACAAGATTTAATTCAACAATCGTTTTTAGGGTTTGATTCTGCAGGTGTTTTTGTAAATGCAGTAAAAAGAGATTTAAGAGAAATGCTTACACCGCCCAAATTGGCAACTTTTTTAGAGTGCTATAATCCTGACTGTTTTATTGCAGATGATGTTGGATCTGTTTCGTCCGAAGAACTTTCAAGTGATAATGAAATAGACGTTGATATTATTAAAATATCTTTAAAGTTCGCTCGTGAGAAAAAAATTTTTGTAGGTCGGCGATTAATGTAACTAAAATAATTTGGTAGCAGGGACGGCTTTTTTTTTATGAAGCATGCGATACACTTGATGGTATTGTAAAAAAAATTGCATGCCGATTTGTAGAAAGGACTGCCGTATGTCAGATGCGCCAGAAAAAAAGAGTTTTAAACATACCCTCAATCTCCCCCAGACAACCTTTTCAATTCGAGCAAATGCAGCGATTAAAGATCCTGAGGCCATTGCGTTTTGGGAAAACGAAAATGTGTATGAAAAGGCCTTAGATCACAATAATGGTCGTGAAAAATTTATTTTGCATTGGGGTCCACCGTATGCGAATGGTCACTTGCACATGGGACATGCACTTAATGCCGTGCTCAAGGACGTTGTGTGCAAATTTAAGCGCATGAGCGGATTTCAGGTTGATTTGACCTATGGGTGGGATTGCCACGGGTTACCCATTGAGCTTCGGGTAGCTGCAGAGCAAAAAATTGACACGTCAAAAGGAACTGCCGATGTTCTGGCGCTCAAAAAGGCCTGCAGGGCTTCAGCTGCTCAGTGGATGCAGGTTCAGCATCAAGAGTTTAAAAAATTGGGTATTTTGGCAGATGAATCCAAGCGATATTCTACCATGGATCCGTCATACGAAGCCGATATTGTCAGAGCTTTTGGCGTATTGGTAGAAAAAGGCTTTATCGAGCGTAAGGGCAAAACGGTGCCTTGGTGCGCTTCGTGTCAGACAGTTTTGGCGTCAGCCGAAATTGAGTACAAAGATCGCAAAGATCCCTCAATTTATGTTCGCTTTGTGGTTGATGTAGCATCAGCACAGCTTGCTGAAAAAATTAAAGAAACAAAGGTATCAGCAGTTGCATTTGCAGTGTGGACGACAACTCCATGGACATTGCCGCTTAACGAAGGGGTTGTGTTGCATCCTGACGCTGAGTACGCATTGGTTTCTCACAATGGTCAAGGTTATTTGATGGGACTAGCTGTTGCAGAGCAATTAATTCAAAAATTTGAATGGTCGCAAGCGCAGATTGTAGCCACCATGCATTCTTCTGAGTTGGTGGGAACGCGCGTACAAAATCCTTTGGTTGCATCGTACACGGTGCCCGTAATTCTTGATGAAGCTGTTTCGCTTCGCGATGGAACTGCGTGTTTGCACTCGGCTCCTGGATGTGGTCCTGAGGACTATGTCATTGGTGTTAAAAATAAATTACCAATTACTTCACCACTTTCAGCAGATGGCACATACACCGATCAGGTGCGTGTGGCAGAATTTGTAGGGCTTAAGGTTTCGGATGTTCAAGGTCGCGTGATTGCCTTGCTTCAAGAATTGGGCACGTTAATCAAAAAAGAATCTATTTCTCACTCGTATCCTCATTGTTGGCGTTGCCGCAATGGCTTGATGTTTAGAGCAACCGATCAATGGTTTTGTAATTTAGAAAAAAATGATTTAGCTGCGCGAACGATCGCATCCACAGAGCAGATGCAATTTGTCCCAGATTGGGGCCGAAATCGGTTTATCGGATCGGTTGGAACGCGTACCGAATGGTGTATCTCTCGACAACGACACTGGGGTGTGCCGATCATCGCCTTGGTTTGTTCTGGGTGCAGTGCTGGATTTACCTCTCAAACATTTATCGAAAAAGTTGCCCAAAAAATAGCCGAGCAGGGGACTGAATTTTGGGATCGGGTGACGATTGCAGAATTGGTAAGGGATTTTTCTGTGCCAGTTGGTGCATCGTGTGATCGCTGTGGCAATACAACCTTTGAAAAAGAACATGATACGTTGGACGTTTGGTTCGATTCGGGTGTTTCGCATTATGCCTTTTTGGAAAAACGTGGACTGTTGCCAGCAGATGTGTATTTGGAAGGCTCTGACCAGCATCGTGGATGGTTCCAGAGCTCAATGCTTACTTCGATGATTTTGCATGACAAGCCTTGCATGAAAACGATTGTTACTCACGGATACGTGGTTGATGGTCAAGGTCGCAAGATGTCAAAATCACTGGGAAATGGCGTTGAGCCAGATGAAGTGGTCAAAGCGTATGGCACTGACGTGTTGCGGTTGTGGGCTGCTGCATCAGACTTCCAGAATGATATTGCGATTTCCAAAGAAGTGCTTGAAACCTTAGCCGAAGCATATCGCAAGGTGCGTAATACAGCTCGGTTCTTGCTTGCAAATTGCTATGATTTTTCGATCGAAAAAGACGCGCTTTCCTACGATGACATGCTAATGATCGATAAATATTTGCTTGCGCGTTTTTATGAATTATCTGAATCGGTAAAAAATTCATATACCGATTATTCATTTACCATGGTGTTTAAAGAAATTTCCAACTTTTGCGTGAATGATCTGAGTGGTTTTTATCTTGAAGCGATTAAAGATCGGTTGTACAACGATCCAGCAGCAAGCAGTCAGCGTCGAAGTGCGCAAACGGTGCTGTGGCATATTTTGGATGGTATGACCAAGCTTCTTGCACCGATTTTGTCATTCACCGCCGAAGATATTTATCGCGAATATCAGCCTGGAATGGGTTCGGTTCAATTTTCACAGTTTCCGGTCTTGCCAGTTGAGTTTAAAAAAGCTGGCGAGCATGCAGAACTGTGGGAAGGGTTGATGCAGATGCGTAAAGAAGTTTTAAAGTCGATTGAGCGTCTGCGAGAATCTGGTCTTGTGAAAGTGGGTCTTGAGGTTAAGCTTGCTTTTGCGGTTGAGCCGGTTGATGCACAAGCGTTAAAACAACAGTCATTTATCGATATTATCTTGAAATCCGAACCATATTTTTTCTGCGAATGGTTGAACGTTTCTCAGGTTGAATGGGTCAAGGATGCGCAGAGTTGCGAGGCGACTGGTTTGCCGTGGCTCTTTGTTTCTGCTCAGAAGGCTGAGGGTGTTAAGTGTCCGCGATGCTGGAAGTACGAAATGACTGCTCATCCAGATGAATTGTGCGCAAGATGCGAGAAAATCGTATGACGATTACGATAGATGGACCAGCGGGCAGCGGAAAAACATCCGTTGCCCGAGAGCTGGCACAGCGACTTGGTATTCGTGTTTTGCAATCAGGATTGCTCTACCGAGCAGCCGCAATCGTTATTTTGGTTAATCGTGGAATTATTTCCAAAAATGCCTTAAAAAATAGTGATTTTTCGGTTGATATGGCCGTGTGCGCTGCCATAAAAAATGATTTGACAGTTTCGGAAGTTGAGCGTCTTTCGTGTATCGAATATGGGTATGCGGATGGAGCTATTTCTCCGTATGTCCTGATCGATGGTCAGTCGGTAGAAAAAGAATTGAGTACGTTTGGCGTAGGTCTTCCCGCTTCGGTTGTGAGCCAGCATCCACTGGTACGAGAGTGGGCTGTGGCTGTTCAGCGAGCTGTGGCATTACGTTATGATGTTGTTGCCGAGGGGCGTGACTGTGGCACAGTCGTATTTCCGCAGGCAGAGCATCAGTTCTTTTTGACTGCATCGCTTGAAGTTCGTCAAAAGCGTGTTGCTGCAGATACTCAACGAGGAGTTGCAAAAGCGGATGAGCAATTTCTTCAAAAAAGTATTTTAGATCGCGATTTACACGATCAAACCCGCAAGATTGCGCCATTGGTTGCCTCTCATCGAGCATTAATTGTCGATACGTCTGCTCTAAGCCTGCAGGAAGTGGTTGATTTTTTACTAAAAAAAATTATTGAGCAGCGCTCAAATCCTCAGTCTTAAAAAAAGTTTAAATTCATGAAAAAGTGGGGTGTTTGTTTCATATAGAAATAATGAAAAAAGTTAAAAAGTTAAAAAAAGAGAAAAAATGCTTAAAAAGTTTCGCTTGGTAATACCCTCTAGTCAAACGAGGTAATCTTGCGTAAATTTGTAAGTAAATAACAGTGTTTTTTGTGCGTCTAATTTAAAAAAAGGAATAAATATGACACAAATGTTTAAAAGAATGATGGCTCTTGCACTCGTGTTTGCAATGACCTCAGTTGAAGCTAAAAAAGTAAGCATGGCAGAAGTTCATGCAACGCTTCGCCCATACTTCACCGTAAGCAAACAAGGCGGC
>VHBT01000007.1 GCA_016871815.1 Candidatus Dependentiae bacterium | reverse complement strand
TAGATTTTGTTGAGTTTTCGTCCCAAGTATAGCCGCAAGCTTGCAAAAAAGGATGATAATTTGGTGTAGCTTTGTCCCATTTTAGGTATCGATTAAAAGTTGTACTTCAAAGATTCATGTGCTTGTTGATGCACTGGGATATCAACTAAATATTGAAATAATCTCTGGCGCGTTTCACAACATTACTCAAGCAGCGTCTCTAGCTGTAAATCGTTTTAAGACGCAATTACTTGCGAGCAAACCCTATGGATCCGGAAGCTTTAGAGTTTTTTTTAAGCCAAGAACTGCGCTCCTGTAAATCAAATGTTCTAGCCCATGAATTTTACTATCCAGAGCTTTATAAAAAACGAAATCTTGTAGAGTGGTTTTTCTTAAAATTTAAACTTTTTAGGCGCCTGTTTTCTCGCTTTGATAAAAAGCTTCTTAATTTCAAAGCATTTCTCACTATTGCAGAAACTGTTGGGGATTAAATGAAAAATTCGTGACTACGTTCTAGATTTTTACATCAATACCGATTATTTCTGTAGATGTTGTTTCGTTCCATTCGTTTTGAGTTATAGTTCCGATGATACTAAATGGCTTATCTTCTAGATTTTTGAAAATATCGTATAATTCTGGTCTATTAAAAAAGACGATAGGTTTTATAATTCCCTGCGAGAATGCGGTGACTTTGAGATGTTTGTCTTTCATAAGTTTTGGTGGTTTAACCTGTGAAAGATCGTGAATTACAAAAATAGGCTCTTCGTTTCCCATGCCAAAAGGTTCAAGTCGTTCAAGGTCTTTTATTAAATTTTTATTGATGTCACAAAATTCAAGTGGTGCATCGGCGATAATTTGTGGTTGCAGATCTTCAAGTGAAACCTTGCTGGCAATAGTTTGTGAGATTCTTTTTTTGAATTCAGATAAATCATTCTGTCTCAGCGAAAGTCCAGCTGCAGCACTATGACCTCCAAATGAAATAAGCAAGTCTTTATTGGCTTCAAGAATGGAAAAAAGATCGAGTCCTTTGACAGAACGGCACGAACCTTTTGCAATTCCCTCTGAGGTGAGGTGAAACAAAAAAGTTGGCTTTCCGTAAGAATAAGTTAATTTTCCAGCAACAAGACCAATTACACCTGCTGGCCAAGCGTTGTTTCCTGCGATCAGTACAAATTCTTTTGAAAGATCGTACAATTTTTTTTTGATGGCAATTTCAATTTCTTCGTAAATATCGCGTTCAACTTTTTTACGTTCTTCATTTATTTTTTTTAAGATGTCTCCAACTCGTGCAACATCTTCTGGATCTGAACTGATTAAAAATTTTACTGCATCGCGAGGATCATCTAATCTTCCGAGTGCGTTGATTTGTGGAGTGACCATAAATCCAATATCGCGAGCCCCAATTCTGTTTTTTGCCAGGTTTGCGTTTTCTAGAAGACGAGCTATTGATTCGCTTTTTTGTTCATTAATCAGTGATAGTCCGTGTAGTACCCAGTGACGATTTTCATGAATGAGGGGAACTACGTCGGCAATTGTACCAAGCATGAGTAATTCATAAATTTTTCGGGGTAATTCTTTTCCTATTTTTTTGTACAGCTGCGAAATGACTTTGAAGATAACACCAACGCCAGCAAGATTTTTGTGTGGAAACAGACAGTCACTTTGTTGTGGATTGACGATGCAGTATGCGGGAGGAAGATCTTTGTGCGGCTTGTGATGATCGGTGATGATTAAATCAATCCCAAGTTTTTTTGCAAGTTCTGCCGCTGGGAATGCGCTAATCCCATTGTCGACTGTAACTATGAGTGAATAATTGTTTTTGTGTGCTTGTTCAACGGCGTATTCTGAGAGGCCGTAGCCATGCTTTTTTCTGACAGGTAAGAAAAAATTTATTTTTGCATTCAAGGGGATGAGCGCAAGCAACATCAGAGATGTAGATGTTATTCCATCAACGTCGTAATCGCCAAAAATAAGAATTTTTTCTTGTTTTT
Source organism: Candidatus Dependentiae bacterium (assembly GCA_016871815.1). Classification (NCBI taxonomy): domain Bacteria; species Candidatus Babelota bacterium. The sequence continues at coordinate 28,315 of VHBT01000007.1, read as the reverse complement.
CGATTGCGCTTAAAATTCTAGTTACTGCTTGATCGCATGATTTTAAAAGTGCAGGATCGGCGATATGTTGCTGCGAGTCGAATGAAAGAAGTTCAGAAATTTTTTCTGAAGAAGTATACCCACGCGTGAATAAAGCGTGGGTAATTGGTATTGTTAAATAGTGTTTGGCTGCAAGCTGTGTAATTTCATTTGGCTCTGCTTCTTGCAAGTGCCAGCGAAACTTAAGGCCCTGGATGGTGATCATTAGTCGTTAAAACTTCCTGAATCATCAGCAACATAGGTAACGCCACGTTGTCGAACTTGCTCTTCGTACCAGGTGAAAAATTTTTTAAGAGCTTTGGTTCGGTGATAGTATTCATTTGCTTCTTGCTTGCCTGCCATCTGTAGGTAAGTGTACTTGCTTCCAGATGGTTTAAATATCGAAGCAAATCCACGAGAATTGAGTAATTCTAGTGATGGTGGAGTAATGATTTCTCCTTCGGTATCAGCTCTGAAGTGATGAAAATTAATACCATCTTCGGTAAAGCAAATCCTGCAATAAATGGTGACTCTGTTATCGTCATCGATTAATCGATAAATGCCTTCCCAGCCAAGACTAATGGCTGTTGGTTTTGCAAGTGTTCCAGGGTAAAAGCCATACTTTTTGAGATAAAAACCAGCATCGTCGACAAGACACGGTCCTTGAACTGCGTTCCATGCTTGTTGAGCTTTGTGTTCAATGACTGTTTTTTCGTCAAATGTTTGAATTTCTTCGAGTTCGGCATTTTTATCGATGATTTTAATTAATGTAAATTCATTTGCGGTAAGTCGTTTTGCTTCTCTTACTTTGCCTCGGTTTGAGGTAACGTAATACACTTTTTGTTGCATGTTTACACATCCTCCGGAAGGTCAAAGTACCAGTTTATAAATTTTTTACATGCTTTGAGTCGTGGAGAAAATTGTAACTCGCGATCATTTCCAATAAGTTGCTGCAATGTTTTGGTAGATCCTTCTGGGTGAAAGATCGGCATCATATCAAAGTTGGTTTGGGTTGCGGGAGCAAATTCATCAAGGATGTATCCTTCAACTCGAGAGTTAAAATAGCAGTCAGCGTTACTTTGTCCAATATAGCCAATCCAGCTGAATGCAGTTGCCTGGTTGTCTGCTCGACAGAGTTTATTGATTCCTTCTCGAGCAAGGCCCGAAAGCGCGAATTCAGAAAGTGTTCCTGGAAAGTCTGGATATCGTTTGAAGTAAAATCCAGAGTCTTCAACAATTAATGGTTGTTTGAAGTGGTTCCATGCACGCATTGCTTTGTGCTGAATGACACGTTCTTCTTCAAGGCTTTGTAGTTCATGCCATTGAGGGGTTTTGAAAACTAATTCAATCTGAGGAGCATGTTTTTTGAAGAATTCATTGACCTGGTCAAAAATTGCTTCTTTTTCGGTTACAAATAAAAGAGTTGTCGCCATATTTTTACTCATCATGTTTAATTTTTAACGTTGGGAACAAAATTACATCTTTGATTGATGTGGTATTGGTGATAAACATAACAAGTCGATCGATTCCAATCCCAACGCCAGAGGTAGGTGGTAAGCCATATTCAAGTGCGGTTATGTAGTCTGCGTCATATAAATGAGCTTCTGCGTCTCCACCGTCGCGAGCACTTGCTTGCTGTTTAAAGCGATTTGCTTGATCGATAGGATCATTAAGCTCGCTATATCCATTTGCAAGTTCCATTCCCGCGATAAAAAGCTCAAATCGTGCAGCAACTGAAGGATTTTGATCATCCGTTTTTGCAAGCGGTGAAGTTTCGAGTGGGTATCCTGTGATGAATGTTGGTTGAATGAGTTTCTTTTCGACAAGTTCTTCAAATAGCGCGGTGATTTTTTCGCCATAAGAAGCCTGTGTGTTTGCATGGCTTGCACCATGTTTTTTCATTGTTGCATCAATTTGCTCTGCAGAAATTTCGCTTTCGCTCAGGTTTCCAACAGAAACGAGAGATTCTTTCATGGTGAGTTTTTGGAATGGGCCTTTAAAGTTGATGGTAAATGGTCCAAATTCAACTTCTGATTTACCAATAGTTTGAGTGACTGTTCTTTCGAGTAATTCTTCGGTAAGTGCCATTCCTGTCTTGTAATCACCATGAGCCATGTAAAATTCGATCATGGTAAATTCTGGATTATGTCTTGTTGAAACGCCTTCGTTGCGAAAGTTTCGATTAATTTCAAACACCCGTTCCATGCCGCCGATGACGAGTCTTTTTAGATATAACTCAGGGGCAATTCGAAGATAAAAATCACTTTTTAATGCGTTATGATGAGTTACAAATGGCCGAGCTGCCGCACCGCCAGGAATGGGGTGAAGCATAGGGGTTTCAACTTCAATAAAATCTTTTTCAGTTAACACTGATCTGATGTTTTGGATAATTTTTGATCGTTTAACAAACTTATCAAAGGTTTCTCGATTACTAATAAGATCTAGATACCGTTGACGGTATCGTTGTTCAACGTTAGAAAGTCCGTGATGTTTTTCGGGAAGAGGGTGCAATGATTTACTCAAGAGTTCCCATTTTTGGGTATCAATTGTTTTTTCGCCCGTTTTTGTAAGAAATAATGTTCCTGTGATCCAAATAATGTCGCCAGTGTCGACAAGAGATAAAAATTCGTGAAAGTTTTTTTCACCAACCGTATTTTGTTTTAGATACAGCTGAATGGATCCAGATCTGTCTTGGATAACAGCAAAGAGTGATTTTCCATGCTCACGGCGAGCAATAATTCTTCCTGCGACTGAGAAAATATGGTCAGCGCCAGATTCGCTAGGCGCGATTTCTTTTGTTAAAAGCTCAGCACATGTTGAATTTGTCGGAAGATATGATGGCCATGGATTTCTTCCAGAAAGACGGATTTGTTCCAATTTTGCACGTCTCACTTCACTTTCATTCGTGAGGTGCGAAGTTTGTTCATGAAGCGGAGAGGCCATAGCTTAAGCTCCTAGATTGCTCTCGAATATATTTGATGTGTCCAGTCTAAAAAATTGGTACACAAAACCACCCTGGCATTATACCCGTAAAACAGTCTTGTGGCTAGAACCGTTTAAGGAAAACTAGAATTACTTTTTTGATGAAGCGTCAATTATTAAAGTTATTGCACTCTTTTTTTTTGTTTGATTACGATTGGCGCGAGTCGTTTTTTTTTTACAAAAGCTAGGAAATTCATGAGTAAGCAAAGAGCTTTGTTTTTGAGCGCAATTTTGTTTTTGGGTTGGAATTTTTTTCGTGTAGAGGCTACAGCGGTTGGTGTAGTTGAGGGTAGTAAAATAGCTCAGGCTTCTCAGGTTGTTAGAACTGGAACGGCGAGGTTAACAGATGAAGAAATAGCAAAAATTAATAAAGAGGCTGCTGAGTTTGCAAAATTAGGCCAAGCTGGTGCTTTGTCTGAAAGAATTAAAATTGCAGCAAATATTGGCAAAAATGTGGTTATGAATCCTGTTGATAGCTTGTATTCGGTTGTGGCTCCCTTGGCGATGTTTGTAATTGGTTTTTTTGAGCAAGCAGCTAAGCAGATGTTGCAATCAAATTATATGGATCAAAAGCTATCGATATTGGTTGATCCATCAAAACAGTGGAGTGCGCTTGTTGCAAAAGAAAAGGATGCTTTAAGAAAATTGGGTGGCGTAAAAACAACAACTCAAGACACTCAGGTTCCTTCTTCAAAAGGAATTGCCCAGCTTGGCGAAACCGGCTGGAATAAGCAGTGGAAAGGCGGCAACGTTGGGATAGTGTATGACTTTGGATTTGGTGGAGCTGGCGATGATTTAACTCAACCTCTTGGATTTATTCGCAGTGAGGTTTCAGGGAAATACTATTCTCGACCAGTTCGAGGTCAGATTTCTCCGGCATCAATGACGATGAATAATAAGTCTTATAGGGTTGATTTTCGCTCAAAACCATTTGTTGTTTTGATTCCAAAGGTTCTTGGGACATTGTTTTCGGCGAATGTTGTTAATCCGACGTGGAATAGGTTTCTTAATTTTACTCAGCTCGACCCTATGGGTATTTTCTCTATGAAGGTGTTGCTTCTTATTTCTACAGCATTTAGAAATTCTTTTTCTAAGGTTCAGCCAATAAAAACAACTGATAAGACACAAACTGCCTCAGCTGCAAGTTGGACATACACTTCGGTTAAAGATGGCGCAAAATATCCAGGAGTTGAAAATATTTATACCGAACTTACAAAGTTGATCCAACGGTTGAAAATAACACCCGATATTAAGCGTACGATTGCAGCAAATAACGGTGAGACAGTTCCAAGCAAATGGGACTTGAATAAGATCGTGTATATGCAGGACATTAATTTGGGTAAGTTGCTTTTGTCCATCCTGCCGCAGCCGCTTAAAATGATGTTGAATCTGTTTAAAATTAAAGTTAATTTTTATGAATATCAGTCAGTAATTGATAAAAAAACAAAAACTGCCGTTTCGGATATTGATTTATTGTATGGCAGAGTGCGTGGCTATGGAATGGCCGTTGATGATTTGGCTAAAATGAAAGCATCAGGAACTGAAGGAGAATATGTCGATTCATTTATAGCTCGTTTACGAATGATCGAAGAGTTGGCGCCAAAAATTTTGTGGAAAGATGGATCGCAGACATTTACAGATACCATGAAATTGTTCTTTTTAATTCGTCGGCTTTCGGGTGAGCTTTTTGTTGGAATTGAACCAATTGTTACTACCTATGGAACAGGGGAAACACAAGATCTTAAGGGTGCTGATTCGTCTCCGATTGGCATGCAAGACAGTTCGGTTTTACCAGAATATGCGATGGGGATGGGTGGGTATTACAAGGATATAGATTTTGATCTTTTACAAAATAAAATACTCCCAGCTCGAGTCGATGCTCTTTCTAAGTACATTGATTTTGTAAAAAAATACACCAGTTCATTTGTTTCCTCCAAGGTTGGTGACGTTATGATTGACTCGCGATATCGAATTTCTGCATCAGCAGATGCGTCTGTTGGAGGAGTTGATGATTATGCTCGTTATTTTCCGCAAGCAGCTATGAAACAAATTTTGAATGATTATGTTTCGTTAGTGGGAAATGAAGTGTCTGCAGTTTTGTCATCGCTTGATGCGCAGATGAATTCATTTAAAGCGGTTGTCGCTCAGGCGAAAACAATGAGTGAGCCATATAATGCCGCTGAATCTGCGGGTGAAGTTCTTTCTGATCAGATGATAAATGCTAAGATTGATGCTTTAGATAAGCTTGTAAGTGAAATGCGTAGGCGAGAAGCGCGAGGGCAAGAGGTTGGCATATACCCGGTTGGTTCGGAAGAAAAATTATTAAAAATAGTTGAGGTTCCGGGTGTTATTTATTTGGCATATTGTTTGGATTATCTTTCAAATCTTTTGAATACACCATTTGATGGAGACAAGCAGTATCACTTTGATGATAGTTTTTTTGATGACGATTCTTCGTATTTACGATTAATTTCTATTTTGATGAGAGCAAATCAAGATTTATCTCGAGCAGCTCGTGTGGTGAGTATGACTGAGGGGCCTGTCGAGTTTAAAGATGCGGCAGGTAAATATTATATGGTTCCAAGTGGTTCTTCTTTTTATACCAGTGCGCTTAAGGTGTATGATCAGAATGTGCTTGTGCAAGAACAAAATATGCGTGATGCGCTTGCTAGGTTTGGGGATTCGTCTGCACAGTATAAGCAGGCTACTGAAACATATTTGAATAATAAAAAATTGCTTTCGGCTAAGAAAAAAGAAATGAATAATGTTTTGCGAACATTTGAGTTCGATCGTCGAGCTGGATTTGGAGCAAATTTTGATTTGAAAAATATGATGAAGCAAAAATCGCTTCAAGCGGTAGGTAATACCGTTGATGTTGCGGGTGCTTCAGCTGTTGTATCGGTAGTTGCTCCCGGATCAGCCGCAGCTGCACAGGCAGAGCAACTTGCAACACAAGTTAGTACAGCGCAGCAGTCTGCCTCTGTGCAAACTTCAGCTGACGGTTCTGAGGACGTTTCGGATGGAGTTGTTGGACGGCTGGATGATGGCTCTGCGGTTTATTCGTATGAGCGGTCGGTTAATGACTTTTTACAAGATGAACTAGCGTCACTTGCGTTTAGGACGAAAATGGTTGATTTGCAGTCTCTTAAAGATTTGGTTATGGCTATTACTGGTATTTCGGCTGAAGATTTGTGGACGGGTGTTGAGAGTCGTAAGCGTTTGCTTTTGATTCTGCAACAAGAGGCGGCTCAGGCGTCATTGTTGCAGCAGTCAGTTGATGAGGCTGCAGTGATTGATCAAGGGGCTGCTGATGAGAAATTGACTGAAGGTGAATTGATGACATCGGCAGACGATGTTGACGCACATAATGTTGATACATCGATTTTTGCCTCTCAGCAAAATACAGCAACTCAAGAGAGCAAGGATTCTTTAGCTGCGTTGCCTGATGCATCGGTTGCTGCTAATTCTGATTCGGCAGTTGCAGTAAGACCAGTTGTTCCTGCTGTTGGACCAATAGCTCAGACTCCTTTGCAACCTGTTGTTCAAGCAGCTTTGCCAGCAGTTCTTCCTGTGGTTGAAGTAGCGCCTGTTCAGCCAGTAACAACGTTGACGGATAAAGATTTTGACCTTGTGGTGGTGGCAGCAAATGGAGAGGGGCTTAAATCGTTTAATGACGAAGTTGGGCTTATTAAATTAACATCAGATTTAGATGCGTTGTACGCGCAAACTAAAAAAGCAATTCAAGATAAAAATGGGGTAGATTTTTCAGAATCGTTAAAGGATTTGGTGTTTAGTTGTGCGCAAGTAGTAACACCTACTGAGCAGGTTAAATCATTGTTTGTTGAAACGCTTGGCAAAATAATTAATTTACTGTCGTTTGTTCAGGTTGATGATGCTTTTTCCACGTATAAAGCGATGAGTAACTTGCTTGCAGTGACAAATTATTTATCAAACGGATTGTTATCAACGCAGTCGGCAGCATTAGCGCCGTTGGCAGAGAATTTACGGTCGTGGCTTAAATCAAATTAATTAAGATCTAAAATTGAAAAAGGGCACTTGGTAAAAGTGCCCTTTTTTGTGTAAAAAATGTTTTTATCTACGTCTGAGCGCGCTCATTCTTTGTGTGAGTTTTCTTAGTTGGTTTTGAGCTTTTATTAAGTTCTCGGTTTCTTCTCTTAAGCCTTGTGAATAACGTTTAAACTCATCATCAGATATCGATGTTTCTGACATTAAATTTTGGCTCACGGTCATGTTAACTTTGTGGCCCTGTATTTTTGAGGTTAGTAATTCTATGCTGCATTCGGTTTCTACGTAGCGGCCTATCGCATCACTTTCTCCGCAAAAATCATCAAGATTTCTAGATGCTTTAAATCTTCCAAAAAGCTCAGAGAATTTTGTATCTGGGGAGCCATGAGTGCTGCGACAAAATACCGAGAACGTACCAAGTCTTTCAGCCGTTTCAGGCATTTTATCATCGGTGTTGTTGATAAGAATAAGTTCGGTGTTTTTTTCTTTAAGATTTGCGAGAAATTCTTTAGCTAAAATAGATCCAACTAACTCGTGGAAGTATTTTCCATAGCACTCTATGATCACAAAAAGGCGCTGAGTGGGTGTTGCATCGTTTGCGTGTAAAAGAAATTCTTTTATTTCTTCATCTGAAAGTGTATCGATTAAGCTTTCGTCGCATGCTATGAAATTTTCATACCTAGAAGCGTGATCGCTGATACGAGCAAATACGATTGGGGCTCTCTCTGCTTCATCTGCTGTTCCTGCGCCGCAAGCTCCCGCGTGATGTGCTTCATGTGATGGGCCTTTGTATCTAAGAGGCTCATGCGCAGTGAGGTTGAATAGACTTCTAATGAGATCTTCGGCGTTATTTGCAGAGATGCTTATGCATGTAGCAGCGAGAAAGAGTATTAATTTTGATGACATCGTTTTACTTTCTTTTAATGTTGTTTTTTATTCTGAGGTTGCCGGTTCTTCAGGTGTTTGATTTGTAACAAGTGTGTAGTTTGAAAATTCACATTTGCTGAACGTTTTGCAAGGGTAATTTTTCCAAAGAAACGTGTATGTTTCATCAACTGTTGTTAATGTTTCGGCTGCCAAATTTTCATCGGCATGAAAGATTAATTTCAGAGCGTTTTGGTGGGCGATAATTTTATCTAGCAGTGCGGCGTTGCTTTTCACGATAACGTTTTCTGATACAGCGATTCGTACGGGTTTGTTAAAAATATTTTTGATTATTTTGATTTCGCAGTGTGGAGAATCGCTTGCAACGATGGTTGTTGGAAGATCGGTGTAAAGTGTCTTTTTGTCGAATGAAAAGCCGATTTTGTCTGTTTCTGAAATAATAAGGTAGTCAATATTGAATTCTGGCTTTGCTAGTGGGGTAAAATCGTGAAGAAAACGGTCGATGTAAAAGTTTTTATCAAGATTTTCGGTGTATTCTTGAAACAGCGTTGTGAGCATCGACTGCTCGTCTTGGTTAAAGCAGGTTGAATAAAGGTATTCTAATCCCAGTCCTTGGAGTTGCATTTCATCGTTTAAGAAAGGGCTTTCTGGGCGAAGTTGGCTTCTCATGCTCTTTAGTTGTTCTGGTGTGATATTTTCGCCCCAATGGTTGATTATTAGTTCGTTCAGAAAGGTGTAGTCAGAGAGAATCAGAAGACATTTTTTGATTAAGTTTTTTTGTTCTGTTGAGGCTTTCTGCTCAATTGTGGTGAGGGCTTTATTGATTTCAAGGCATGCTGCAAAAAGTCCACAGTAGATGTAACCTGAGTCTTGAGCATTTGTTGTTTTAAATAAATGATTTAGCTTTTTTATTTGCTTGAAGAATGAAATATTTTTTTGAGTATCAAGGATGAAGTTGGTGCATCTTGTGGTGTTAAGGAGATAAAAGTAAGAGACTATTTTTTTTAAGTTATTAAGTTCTTCATTTATTTGGGCTGATGGAACATTTTTTTTTACTGTTTTTTCAATCGCGTTTGCGATGGAATCAATCTTTTTTAGTATTTTTTCTAGGTGGAGAGGCGAACATGAAACTGATTCTGTTGGAGAGCAGATGAGGCGATCTGACATAAATGAAAGGCATTCGGTCGTTTTTTCTGTGTATTCTTCCATTTCGGCAAGTGATAGGTGCTTGGGTTTATCTTGCGCAGCTACGGTAGAGACGGCAAAAAGCGAAAGGGCGAGAAATTTTTTACTCATGGTTACGATGTTTTCGGATAAAATGATTTTGTGAAAACGGATACGTAATTAGTTTTCTCTGGCTTGGATTATTTGTCAAAAAATACTGGTATTTTAAGTTTTTTAGAAAAGAGGGCGCTTTGTAATGGCGCCCTTTTTTAGTTTTTTTCAAAAAACAGGGAAATTTTTTCTAAAAAATCGTTTTTATCGGAAACGGTTATTTCTTCGCTTGTGCATCCGTTGTCAAAAAATAAGCACCTGGTGGCTATTTTTGCGGCCAAATCAATATCTTGGGTTGAGCAGATAATAATATTTCCGTTTTTCGCATACTCAAAGAGCAGCTTGATCAAGATTTCTGTGTTTTGTGGATCGAGTGCGGAATTAGGTTCATCAAGTAGCAATATCTTTGGTTCTATGCAAAGTCCTCGAGCAATAGCGGTTCGTTGCTGTTGGCCTCCCGAAAGTTGGTGAGGTAGCGCGTTTTTAAATTCATTTATTTGCAGTTGTGTTAATAAATCAAGGGCCTTTTTATCGGCGATAGCTGGAAGCATGTTCCTTGTTTTTGTGAGGGGGTGAGTACACTGTTCAAGAACGGTAAGTTGTGGAAAAAGAGCAAAGCCTTGGGGGACAAATCCGATATCTTTTTGTTGAATGGCTTTATTGTTTAATAAGATTGTTCCTTTTTTTGATTCATTGAGTCCAGCGATACTTCTAAGAAAAGTTGTTTTTCCTGCACCGCTTTTTCCTAGAAGGACCACAATTGATCCGGCTGGAATTGAGCATGAAATATTGTCTAAAACTTTTTTGTTATCCATGAAAACGGAAAGGTTATTTATTTTAAGCACGTTTAATCCTTTCTTGGATAAATGCTGAAAGGGTATTCCAGGCGTATGAAATGACTATAAAAATGAGTGCAGCGTTAAGGTACATGCTCACAGGATTCATTTCTCTAGCAATTACATTACGGGTAACTCCCATTATTTCTAACACGCCAATAGTTGAGCAAACGGCGGTTGATTTTATGAGTTGGTCTATTTCTCCGTTTAGGGAGAGGGCTTGAGAGCGAAAAACTTCAGGAAGGACGAGTTGGAGCAGCGCTTGTTTTTTTGTGTATCCCAAAAGAAGGGCCATTTCCCAAAGCGATTGTTGGTAATTATTGATCCCTTGTTTGATTATTTGGCTTACGTAGGCAGATGAGCAAATGCCAAGGGAAATAATTGATGCTGCCAGAGAAGAGATGTTGAGTGTTGTAATTATCGGAATGGCAAAATAGATAATGAGTAGTTGCAGATAAAATGGTAGGGCTCTAATTAATTGGGTAAAACGTCTTGTGAGTACTTGGAGCCATCGATTTGTATCGGATTTAGATGATTCTACTACTCCAAGAATTGTTCCCATTGTTATGCTAATGAGTAAAGAGCTTAGCCAGATGGTTAGAGTAATTTTTGTCCCGCTGAAAAGAGGTGTAAGGTTATTGAGAATCGATGAAAGCATTAGTTTTCCTCCTGATTTAACCATTTTTCTTCTAGTTTTTTGAGTGTGTTGCTGAAAGAAAGCTCTTCTATCGCTTTTTTGACTTGGCCTGCAAGAAGAGCATTTTCTTTTTTGATCATTATTCCTTCTCCATAGATTTGAAATGATTCCGGCAGTTCTTCTGAGAGTATTTCAAGATTTGGTTCAAGTTTTTTTAATCGGTTTGCAATGCGAGGCTCCAGGACTAGAACATTTGTTTTGCCGAATCGGAGTTCCATAATCATGTCAGTAACCGATGGGAGTTGTTTTTTTATTGCGTTGGGAAATGAATCGACATATTTTTCTTGTCCACTTCCTGGTTCTACGCATATTTCGAGTTTTTGGTTTACGCAGTCGTAGAGCGATTTGATATTTGAAGGTGTTTTTTTCCAGAAAACAAGGCTGGTTGCGGTTGAATCTCTGCTGGTGTATTGAATCATGTTAAACGTTTCCATGCGTTTTTTTGTGTTATCAAACCCGGACATGGCGATATCGATTATTCCTTGGTCTAATGCGATAAGTATTGTTTGTACGCTTCCAAGGTCTTTTATTATTACCGGTCGGTTGAGTTTTTCACCGAGTAGTTCAGCAACGTTGATATCGTATCCTTCGTATTCACCGTTACTCGCAACGCTCATGAATGGTGGCCATCCGTTCATCATTCCAATAATAAGGGGTTTGGGTTGTTCTTGAGGGAGAGAGGTTTTTTTTGTACATAAGAAAATTGCTGAAAAAAGAATGGCGCAGGCGATCCCAGGGATCATGATTTTTTTTAACAATGACATGATAAGTTCCTTTATAAGGCTTGTTGTACGTGTATTTTTTATAATGCACGACACGTACTAATATTTTTATTAAATAACTGTTCCGAATGGTTGATCGGACTTTTTAATGAGTTAAATACGAAGAATTAATGAAGATGATGATGAGATTGATGGCTGAAGCCATGGAAATGGGTTCCGGAGCCGAAGATTGTGGCTGGACGGACAGAGAGAAGTGAGAAAATAATAGTCTTTGTTGTTTCGAGTGTCGATTTTTTCGACAACATGTTGAGTGCTCCTTATTAAAAAGACTGAGTAACTTTTTTTAAATTGTGGCATTTTTTTAATAAGAAAACAACAGGCTGAGGATTTTTTTATAATTAATGAAAAAATGCTACTTTTGAGCCATTTTTAATGGAAGGTTATTTTTTCTGAAACGAGGGGGCGATGCTTAAAGATGCCTTCCAGGAAGTTGATATGGTCTGTTTTGGCAAGAAGATCTTTTTCTGGATCTTCAAGTCTTGTTTTATACGTAGCCATAGAAGAATCAAGTGTTATTAAGTCGACTTTTTCTAAGTTGAAGTTTCTATCGAGTGTTGGAACAAAGATATTGCAGATGGCGTGACCTGCTTTTTCGGTATCTGCGGGAAAAACTTGTTTTGTCGCCCATTGCACGATTGTTATTTTTCCTGAGTGGATTTTTTGATAGATTTTTCTTTGTAATTCGTTATTTGTTATGAACTGGGTGTCAGAAAGTTGGTAAAATTCTTCAGGATGATGATCTTGCTTGGGAATAAAGCAGCAGGTGTCCATGTTTTCAACAACGTATGAGTCTTTCTTTATAAGATCGGCAGTTTTTTTGATGAAGAGAGATTGGCTGCCTAAATTTGAGATAAATGTTGAGAAGTGGTGCCAAGGAAGGCCATCGTCTGAGCGAAGAGCATGTTTTTTTCGATAGTCGGAGATAAACGTTTCTAACTTTTTTTGTTCGATAAATTTTGTTTCAAAAATGTCTTTAAGTGTTGGGTTAAATAAGGAGCTGAGATGTGCATATACGCAAATAATATTGCTCAGGCTGTGCATAGCGCAATCAGGACCTTTTTGTCGGTAGCAATCCCAGAAGTGGACAGTTATTTTTTCATTATATTTTATTGATTTTATTTCATACCCATTTTTAGCGCGTTTTTTTCGCAGTTCTTTGTATGTTAAAAATATGATTAATGCGCACAGGAAGGCTAGTTCATGTAAGTTGATATATTGTGAAATATGATAAAGCATTGTGTTAAAAAAAGGTGTCATTGCTTAGTTTTAATTCACGTACGTGTGATTTTTTTAGTTTCGCAGACTTTATCAAAAAATATTTCTCGAGGGTATGATTTGCGCGTTTTGTATTAAAAAGGGCGCTTTTGAGGGCGCCCTTGTGATTTGAATATCAAAGTTATTTATTGGGGTTGTTTTTAGGCAGATTCACTTTTTTCGACAAGATCATCATGGTATTCGAGTAATAATTCGAGTTGTTTTTTATCGGTTTCTCTCTTGTCTTTGTTTTCGTCTTTGCAAGCATTAAGCTGTTCTTGAAGTGTTTTAAGGTTGTTCATGAAGCAGGAAGGAAAATCGGCGATTGAGTTGTTGAGAATGTCGAGAATTTCACAGTGCCTGTTAAAGAGCTTTTCGGCATCAGATTTATAGCTTGCAGAAAGGGGTGAGGAGCCTGATTCAAGCCGATATCCGAAATAAATTCCAAGAAGAATGCTGATTGTTGTCCAGTATCTATTCCAAAAAAATACACCCTCATTGAACTTTCTCTCTTTTTTTCCCCATTGATTTCCCTGTGCATCGGTATGCGTTGGTACTACAATGGTATGCGAATGAAATGTATCAAGGTAAGCTATTCGCAAAAAACAAGCAGCGGCAAATGTAATGGCGGTCATTGTTGAGCATGCACTAATCATCCCATCCTTTCTTTCTTCCCATTTAGTCATTGTTAGTCGTTTGATACCATGTAAGCAGCTCGACTTGAGGGTGTAGTCAATACTTGCTTTTTCAAATGAGCCATATTCGTTGAATGTTAGAGTTACGTAAGCCATGTCGCACGTGAGTAACAGACTCCAGAGGGCTTCTTTTTCGTGATCGTTTGCGGAAGAATTTATGATACATTGAATGAGCGTTTGAAGACTGAATGGGTGATAGTATGACGTTATAGCGTTTTTTTTAAAGTACTGTTTAGACATTCTTCCTTTGTAAAAAGACATGCTATCTATAAGTGTTCGTACTTCTTCAAAGGAGAGTCTATGAACGTTGCGGCCATAGATTGATTCCCCGCCAGTCTCGAGCGATTGGCTTTCTAGAGAATTGATATGCTCATCGATTGATGTTGACGAAATAAATGATGAAAGTGTGAATATTGAGAGTAAGAATATTTTTTTAAACATATTTATGGTGTTTCGAACAGTGTTGATTTGTGGAAAGGGGTAAGTAATTAGTTTTTTCTAGGTTGGAGTTTTAGTCAAATTTAGCTAAAAAATATGTTTTTAGATGGAAAAAAGGCTTTTTTATGGCCCCTTTGTGTTTGAGGGGCTTTTTTGTCAGGCGATCTTTTGGGGGGTGTTCTTTCAGCCTGCCTTCTTTTGAGCGGAGAAAATTCTCTTTTTTCATAAAATCATACAATTTGTTCGAGGATATGATTTTTTATTCGGGAGCATTTTTATTTTTTAGACTTAAAGAATCTTAAAAAGTATAAAAAAAGGGTTTTTTATGAATACAAAAATAAAAATGATGTGTTTGATCCTTCTTTTGACATCAAATGTGATTGGACAACGGGTGTTGCTGGTTCCCGGAGCGCAAACGACAGCGCTTTCTACCAAACAGGTGCAAACGGTCCACGTGACTGGCGATGTAGCATCGTTGGTACAAAAAAGAATGACCGTCTCGGCGGAAGAAGGTTTTTACCAAAAAAGATGATTTAGTACAACGCGTAAAAAATAACGAAAGTAAGCTTGCCCGCGAGCTGAGATTGCTTTTTGCAGCAAAACAACCATCCGTTCTGGCAGTTGTTGCAGAAAACGAATTTGATTCAGTTGTAATTCAGCTTTTGGTTGACACAAAAGGCATGCATGAAGTTGTGGTTTATTCCGCTGCGGAGTGTCCTGCGTGGGTTGCCCCATTGGTTGACGCGAGTGCGCAGGCGGCTGATGCTTCGTGGTCACTTGCCAAAAAATTAGGGGTAACCGCATTGGTTGGTGGTATTTCTACTGCTTTGTATGCGGGTGTTAACGCCGTGATGAATTTTTCTTTTTTATCAGAAGAAGAAGATTTTTTTGATTTAGGCACAGAAGAAGCAAGACAAGAAAGACAAAAAGCAGCAGCAAAGCGAAGAGCCGATGAAGAAGCAGATGCAATGCGAATAGCAGAAGAAGCAAGACGAGCAGAGGGTGTTATGGGAGACGCGGTGCCGGGAGGTGCCGGTAGGCGCTTGGAGGGCGTTGGAGCCGCTTTAGCGACCCCAATTGGTGATGATTGGATAACGCAGGCTTTTGGTGAAGTTGATGAAACCATGCGAGTAAAGATATTTGAACAGTCGCAAATGTCTTATCTTAGTAGATCGTTGAGTGAGATAGAGAAGCGTGTGGCTCGAGATATAAAGACAATTTTACAAACAACTCAATTTTATAATTTTATTAAAATGGCATTGGATTTAGAGGGAGCTCCTGAGCGTGAAGCTTGTGAGTGGTTAAAAACTAAAATTTCGTATTTAGATTTGATTAAGGGCATCGATTTTGAGTTGATTGATTGGGGCGAGTTTTTTCTAGGGAGCCTTAAGGAATCGACGGTAGATTTTTTGGCTAGATTTCAAAAAAATATGAGGATTGCAAAAGCTTGTGGTGATACAGATTCATTTCCCATCTATCAATCTGTATGTTTTAAACAATTTTTGGTTGAATTGGAAAAACTAAAAATTGTTGATCGTTGCGAGGCATTGCGGGTTTGTTTAATTGGTGTTGAAGAGGTTAAAGGTTTTTGTGAAACGCGGGATAAGGTTTATCCGTTGACTTATTATGGTATTCAAAAACAATCATTTTTGCCGTTTAATTATTATCTTTCGATGGTTTCTTCAGGAAGTATGTGTGTTAAAGATCAATTTCCCAACGTTCTTGAAGGGTTTGCTAACTTAGATAAAGTTAAAGTTTGAGTTGATTAATGTGATGAGCTGATGGTTGCCAGTGTTGAGGTAATTTTATTTTGTTAGTAGCCAAGGGCGCTTTTGAAGGCGCCCTTGTGATTTGAATATCAAGGTTGTTTATTTTTGCTCAAAGTCAGCGTCGATAGTTGTGTCGTTATGTGGGGTATGTGGCTCTGAATTTTCATCTGCATGTTGTGTTGGGCCTTGTTGTTGTGCTGCTGCTTGTTCGTGAGGCATGAGTACATTTGCGGCTTTGCTTAATGACTCGATTGCTTGAGTGAGCACTTCAACTGACATTTCTTCGTTCTTGATGAGGTCTTTTGCTTTTGTGATTTCAGCTTCAAGTTCATTGAGCTCATTGATTGCAAGTTTGTCTTTGTGTTTTGCAAGCGTTTTTTCTACGTGTGCAACAACACCATCGAGTTGGTTGCGTTTATCGATTGCTTCTCTGCGAGCTTTGTCTTCTGCTTCATGCATTTTAGCTTCTTGCACCATGCGTTCAACATCATCTTTTGAGAGTCCAGAGTTGTTTGAGATTGAAATTTTTTGTTCTTTGCCGGTTGCTTTGTCGCATGCAGAAACATGTACAATTCCGTTTGCATCGATATCAAAGGTAACTTCGATTTGTGGCATTCCGCGAGGAGCCGCTGCAATTCCTTCGAGTCTGAATCGGCCCAGCGATTTGTTGTCTTTTGCAAATTCACGCTCACCTTGCACGATGTTGATATCAACTGCAGATTGGTTGTCTTCGGCGGTTGAGAAAACTTGCGATTTACGCGATGGGATCGTGGTATTGCGTTCGATGATACGTGTTGCAATTCCACCCATTGTTTCGATTCCAAGTGAGAGTGGTGTAACGTCAAGAAGTAAAACATCGGTTACATCACCAGCAAGTACGCCACCTTGAATAGCAGCTCCCACAGCTACAACTTCGTCAGGGTTAACAGATTTGTTTGGCTCTTTTCCAAAGAAATCTTTGACCATTTGTTGTACTTTTGGAATACGAGTAGATCCACCAACAAGCACGACTTCATTGATTTGTGAAACGCTGATTCCTGCGTCTGCAAGAGCCTTTTTGCAAGGTTCAAATAATTTTCTGAAGATGTCTTCGCAGAGTGATTCGAGTTTTGCGCGTGAGATTTTTGTAACTAAATGTTTTGGTCCAGTTGCGTCTGCGGTGATGTATGGCAAGTTGATTTCGGTCTCTGTGGTTGAGGATAATTCGATTTTGCATTTTTCTGCAGCTTCTTTGAGTCGTTGCAATGCCATCTTGTCGTTGAACAAGTCGATACCGTTTTGTGCTTTGAATTCTGAGACTAAATGATGAATAAGTTTTTCGTCTACGTTATCGCCACCAAGCATGGTGTCGCCGTTTGTTGATTTTACTTCAACAACGCCATCACCAACTTCAAGAATCGAAACGTCAAATGTTCCACCACCAAAGTCGAATACGGCGATCGTTTCGTTGTGTTTTTTATCAAGACCGTATGCAAGAGCTGCGGCTGTTGGTTCGTTGATGATACGTTTTACGTTGAGTCCTGCGATTTGACCAGCGTCTTTGGTTGCTTGACGTTGCGCGTCGTTAAAGTATGCAGGGACGGTTACCACGGCTTCGGTGACTTTTTCGCCAAGGTATGCTTCTGCGGCAGCTTTGAGCTTTTGAAGAACAGCAGCGCCGATTTCTTGTGGGGTAACATTTTTGCCATCGATGACGATTACGGTGTCGCCATTAGCATCTGCGCCGAGTTTGAATGGGCAGCTTCTTTTTTCTGATTCTGTGAGGGACGAGAACTTGCGGCCGATAAATCTTTTTGCAGAGAAGATGGTTTTTTCTGGATTTGTGATTGCTTGGCGCTTTGCAACGGTTCCTACCAGTCTGTTGCCATCATTTGTGTATGCAACGATCGACGGGGTGGTGTTTGCGCCTTCTTGGTTTGGGATAACCTTGGGTTGTCCGCCTTCCATGAATGCAACTACTGAGTTTGTTGTACCTAAATCGATACCAATAATTTTTGCCATGAATTGTATTCCTTGTGAGTTTAAAAGTTTGATTTGATTCAAAACGTTTTTTCTTATTTCTAGGAATAACTCAACTAAGAAATTCTGTCAATATGGTTTTAAGAAATCTTAGTGCGCGAATGTAGATTTTCTTAGTTTCTTTGTGGCGCCTTGCCCATGTTTTTTTATTTCTTGTCTGATAAAACAACCTATTTGAATCTAGTTTTGTTGAAAGACGCCTTCGGTTGAGTGTTTCTACGGTTTTTGGGGCGATGGTTTTGCGGTTTTTTGATTTCTTTTTGATTTCTTTTTGCGGCCACGCGCAGGCTACTCCGCCTCCCGTCGCTTAGCGCGTGGCTCTGAAGCTTTATGGGGGCCGCTGATGCGTTGCTGGATGGGGTTTTGAGGGGAGGGTGGTAGCGCGCACGGACGGTTGGCTCCGTAGTTTTTAAGGAATTTATAGAGAGGGGGTTAGTGTTTACTGTTCTTTATGGATAAGAGAGGAATAGAGAAGGATAGGGCTAAGTGTTTGGAGAGTTAGATTAATATGTGAATAGAGGTTGGGGGGGTATGGTTTATAAGGAAAGGATAGGTATAAGGATAAAGATAAGGAAGAGAAGGAGAGTGATGATAGATATGAAAAGAAGAAGGGATACGTATTAAAAGGATTAAAGGGATTAAACGTTATAGAAAGGAATTAAAAGGATTATGTATATATTATTAATAAGAAGGAAAAGAATGATTGAGGTTATGGTTACGTTCTTGTCCGTAGTTATTGTGAGTGGTTAGTCTACTCTTGGGGGTTGTTTTAAGGTAAGCGCGCAAGAGAGTGCGCAAGGCCTGTTGCACGAACGCGCCCGCGAGCACGAGTTTGTTTTTTATGGTGCTTTCAAAATTTTTTTAAGGAATATGTTTTTTGTTCAAAGATATCACTTAAAAGGGAAGGGTGCGCGGTGGCGCTGCTCTCTTCCGGGTCAACTTTTTTTTGAATGACATCTTGGTTAAAAATTAGGCTTTTTTCGTGTTGGCAAAATTTCTTGGTGTGTGGTAGAATATGGTTACTGCAAGACTTGCTCTCTTCGTAAGTTTTTTCTGCTTTTGTGCGGGTCTCCTGAATTTTTCCCATTAATACCAGGGGTGCTAAGCATGTTTAAGATTAATGATGTTGTCTTTTATCCCGGTTATGGCGTTGCGAAAATCGCCGATGTGGTTGAGCGTACAATTTCCGGTTCGGTTGTTCTGTTGAATGAGTTACAATTTTTGTTTAAAGAAAATAGTCCGATTTTAGTTGCTGAGCATAGAATGCAAGGCCTTGGCATTAGATATTTGTCATGCGAGTCGATTGTTGATGAGGCAATGTCAGAATTGTGGCGTCCGTCGCGATTTAAAATAAAAGGTGCTTTTGATTTCTCTCCGTCGGCTTGGAGTCGCAGACAAAAAGAATATCAGCTCAAGATTCATGGTGGTAGTATTGTTGATATGGCTGGAGTGTATCGAGACATTATGACACTTGCTCTTTCAAAAGAACTCGCTTTTGGTGAAAAAAATACCTTGAAAATTGTTGAAGAACTTTTGATTCAGGAAGTTTCTTTTGTCAAACACATTTCTCGAGAAGCGGTTGTGGAAGCTATTAAAAAGCCATTCCGCGATAGCGCTATTGGTTCAACATTTATGGCTGATGTTGTTTCGGTAGCTCCTCATGGCGCGCTTGGTTCTTCTTCTGCTGTTTAGTTGAGGCTTCTTGGATAACGATAAAAAAATTACTTTGATTTTGGGGCCGACGGCCAGTGGAAAGACTGCGTTGGCCCTCTCTCTTTTTCGGTCTGGTGGCTTTTGTGGAATCGTCAATGCCGATGCTTCTCAGGTCTACCGTCAGGTTTCTGTGGGTGTAGCTTCTCCTTGCGAGCAGGAGCTTGCGATAGCGCCTCATTATTTATATTCGTTTCTCGATTGTAAAATTCGCACGTTTAATGCTGCTCAGTATCGATCAATGGTTGAAGATTTGTTCGATCAGCTGGCACCTGATGATGTACCACTTTTCTGTGGGGGATCGCTCTTTTATGTCAAATCACTTTTTTTTCGGCTACAAGATTCATTGCCCGTGCACGATAAAAAAAAGGTAGAGCGACCGATTGGATTTACTGATTGGGAATACTTGAATTTGATCGATCCAGTCAGGAGTGCGAGCATTCATCCGCATGATTCGTATCGCATCGAGCGTGCATTAACTATTTATAATTCGTCTGGCGTTTTGCCCTCAAGTGTTAGTCCTGTGTTTGATCCGGTCTTTAAGGAAAAAGTAAGAATTATTTGGGTTGATTTGCCCGATGAATTATTACGGAAAAAAATAAGTATGCGGATTGCGAGTATGCTTGACAATGGTTGGGTCACTGAGGTCGAAAATTTAATCGGCTCAGAATTCGAGTCATTTGCTCGAGATGAAGGTGCTTTGGGATACCAAGATGTGTATCGCTGGATTGTTGACGGCAAGCAAGAAAATATGCGTGAGCAGTTAATTCAAACGCTTGAAAAAAAGACGTGGGATTATGTACGCAGGCAAAGAAAATTTTGGCGATCATTCAAGCGCACGTTGGAGATTTATCCAGAGATGGTTGAGTTGGTTAATAAATAAAAAAGAGGACTGGTTTTAAATCAGTCCTCTTTATTTGTTAGTCTTGATATTGGGGAAGTTCGTGAGCGGTTGCAATTTCGTTGTAATATTCCTTTAAGTTGTTCGCGATAGTGTCGCATTCTTCTTCGGTGTATGCTGTGTCTGTGTTTCGACGAAGGCAGTAAGTCATTAATTCATTCCATACTGCGCCATCAAAGCTAGCATCATCATAAGTTGAAAGTTTAAATGCTTCATTGGCTGCGTTTCTTTCGATATATTGTATTCTTAATTTTAAAGAGTGAAGCGCTTCAGCTTGTCCGCTGTTATTCGGCCAGGTTGCCCATTCGGTAAGTTTTTCTTGGATTGATTGTCGAATTGCGTTCTCCGTGTCCGTCGGCTGCAAGCCGTGCAGCAAGCCAGCAGCGCCTGTCATGATGACTAAAAGTGTGATTTTTTTTAAAAACATTTGCGGTTCCTTTTTTTATGTTTGTTTTATTAGGTTGTATTTACTTTACAACTTATTTGGGGGGGGGCGAATGGGTAATTGCTTTTTGGTAAAAAGTGGCTTTTTTAGTAAAAAATAAATGTTGAGTTAATTCTTTGAGTATTTTTTAATTTTTTTAAATTGTCTAAAAAAAACACTACTCGCAGCGCCCCTTAATTCGATGCTTTTGGTGCGCTTAATGTGATTGGTTGTCGGCGCGCAGCGGCGCGCTCTGCGCGATTTTTGGCGCACAAGTTTCTGTTGTGGTGTTGGCGCTGGCTCGTCGGGTTCGACTTGTTTTCACTCTGCAAATCCTGTGATTTATTTTGGGGTGATTCAAAATACTGCTCCTCATGAGATTGTTTTTCGATTATACTCTCCTGCGTGACAGGTGCTAAAAAAGAAAGGAAGCGCTATGATCGGACGTTTAAGAGTTTTTGTAAAAGAGTATTCATCGTTATGGTGGATTGTTTTAATTGCGCTTATTGCGCCATCTTTTTTCAGATTTAATTATCAGGATCCTAATAAACGAGCAGTGGCAACGGTCAATGGTGAGCCATTAGAGCTTTCTGAGTTCAAGCGACTCTCTCAGATGATGCAGTCGGAAAGACAGATGTTCAATCAGCGTTATGGTTTGAATCTTGATGTCGCGGTTGATCCGATTGCGGTTGTCGATCGTGGAGTTGAGTCGATTGTACTGAATGATCTTGTGCGCGCTCAGGGTATTGTTATTAATCCTGAAGTATTAAGTTCTTTGATTAGAAGTTCGATGTGTCAAATGTTTGGGATTAAGCCAAATCAGTTTAGTGTTGATTTTTATAATTATTACATCAAGCAAACAGGAATGGATGTTCGAGATTTTGAAAGCGAACAAGAACGTGCACTTGCACGATCCATGGTTGAAGAGCTTGTTGGAGCTGCGGCATATTCCCCACGTTTTGCTCGCGAAGAAGAATTTCTTGGTAAAAAAAGTTTTGCGTTACTTTCTTTTGTAAAAGATGGATACCTCAAGGACGCAAAAAGTACTCCTGCATCAAATGAAGAGTTATCTCTTTTTTATGAAGAAAATAAAAACAACTACCGTTTGCCTGACATCAAAAGAGTTTCTTACGTCGTGGTTGATCCATCTGTGTATACAAAACAAATCACTATTTCTGATGAACAAGTTGAATCGTATTATAAGCACAAAAAAGATTCAGCGTACAAAGCAAAAGATGAATATCAAATTAGACGTGTGTTGATTGCTGTTCCAAAAGATGCAACTCCGGCAGAAGTTGAACGATTTAAAGCAAAAGCAACAGACTGTTTAAATAAAGCTAAAGAAAGTCAGGATGCATTTGCGGATGTTGCAAAGACGCTTTCTGATGATACAAAGTCGAGCAAAAAAGGTGGGCTTTCTGATTGGTTTACGTTGGGAACATTTAGTTACGAACTTGAAGCAGAATTAATAAAACTTAAAGAAACTGGTAAAACAACCTCAGTTGTAAAGAGTGCAGACGGATTTGAGTTTGCGCAACTGGTTGCCAAAAAGGATGGTGCTTACAAATCACTTGATTCAGTAAGAAAAGAAATCGTAAAAGCTCTGACTAAGCGTTCAGCCGCAGATATGTTTAGAGCTGAGGCCGACCAATTGCTCAGAGAGGCTAAAGATACAGCAGATTTTGTAAATGCGCTTGAAGATTTTGCCAAAGATCGCAAGTCAAAGGTTGAAAAAACTGCTGACCTGGATCAGTCGATGAGTCAGGGGGAATCTCTTGAAAATGTGTTGACACAAAAGGCTTTTGGTTCGTTTTCTGAAAAACCAAAAAAACGCGGACAATTTATTCACAATGAAAAAAATATTATTTTCGTGGTAACCGAATCTCAATCGGGAAGATTCTCTTCTTTTGAAGATGTATTATCATCTATCAGAGATTCTTTTTATGAGCAAAAAGCTGCAATGTTGCTTAAAAATGATGTTGCAACAGCTCGCAAGCAGTACTTGATTGAAAAGCTTTCGTTGGCTGATATTTCAAAAAAATATGCACACATCAAGTTTTATGAAACCTCATTGATCGAGAAAAAAGATTCGATTAAAGGGTTTGATAAAGATTCAGGCTTGAATGAAAAAATCTTTAAACTAGAATCACCAGAAATGTGCGCAACAGTACCTGTTTTAGAAGGAACCGTTGTCTTGGCTTCGCTTATTGAACAACAGCCTTCTGATAAGCCAGCCGAAAAAGATTCGGTAGATCTTAAAAAAACAGAGAGTGTCTTATTAAAGGGCTTTATTGCGACTCTTAAAAGAAATGCTAAAATAGAGTTAAGTAGCGAGCATTTTTCTGCTTCCTCACATGAATAAAGGTATATAATGACTCAAAAACAAGCAGTTCCTCTAAAAAATACACTGGGTATTTCGGACGAAAAACGCAAAGCGCTTGATGCTGCATTTGCTCATATTGATAAACAATTTGGTAAAGGCGCTGTCATGCTTTTGGGGCAGCGCCCAAATCAGGCAGTTGATGTAATTTCCACTGGTTCTATCTTGGTTGACTCCGCACTTGGTGTTGGTGGTTTTCCTCGCGGTCGAATTGTTGAAGTCTATGGTCCAGAAGCTTCAGGGAAAACAACATTAACGCTTCAGGCGATTGCAAATGTTCAGAAGAGCGGTGGCGTGTGTGCGTTTATCGATGCTGAACATGCGCTTGATCCTGTCTATGCCCAAGGTTTGGGTATTAATCTTGATAATTTAATTATTTCCCAGCCAGATTCTGGTGAACAAGCGCTTGATATCGCTGAAACATTGGTTCGTTCTGGTGCTGTTGATTTGTTAATTATCGACTCGGTTGCAGCGCTGGTTCCTCGAGCAGAGCTTGAAGGAGACATGGGTGACCAACACGTAGGATTGCAAGCTCGGTTGATGTCACAAGCACTCAGAAAACTTACGCCGATTGTTCACAAGTCAAAAACCGTTATTATTTTTATTAACCAAATTAGAAGTAAAATTGGTGGTATGGCTTTTGCAAACAATGAGGTTACTTCGGGTGGAAATGCGTTGAAGTTTTATGCGTCTGTTCGTCTTGATATTCGTCGAATTGGAACATTAAAACGTGGCGATGAGGCTGTTGGAAATCGTGTTGCGATTAAAGTTGTCAAAAATAAAGTTGCTCCTCCCTTCAGACGTGTTGAAGTTGATTTGATGTTTGGGGTGGGAATTGTTCGAGAAATTGAAGTCTTTGAAATCGCGGTTGAAAACAAAATCATCGTGCAAAGTGGTGCGTGGTTTGCCTTCAGGGATGAAAAACTTGGACAGGGCAAAGAAAATTCGCTCAAAAAATTAAAAGAAGATGAAGCTCTCTTTGGTAAAGTATATGCCGAAGTAGAGAAAGTTTTGGTTGCAAGGTCAGGGGGGAACAGTGATTCCGAAGAGTCCTAAAGGTCGTCCGGAGGTCTCTGACCACGGTTTTTTTATTAATGACAGAATTAAAGCCAAAGAAGTGCGGTTAATTACCGACGATGGCTCTAATATTGGCGTAGTGACGCTTGATCAGGCGTTGCGAATGGCTCAGCAAAAAGGGCTTGATTTGGTTCAGATCAGTGAAAACGCAGCTCAAGTAGTTGTAAAAATCATGGATTTTGGCAAATTCCTGTATGAACGAAAAAAACAACTGAATGATGCGAAAAAAAATCAAAAAGTTATCCAAATTAAAGAATTAAAAATTCGTCCACGTATTGAGGATGGAGACTACAATATCCGCATTAAGCAGGCTTCAGAATTCTTTGCTGATGGCAAGCGGGTTAAGTTTACTCTCCAATTTCGTGGTCGGGAAATTCCGATGATGGATAAGTTGGGAACAGCGCTTTTTGAGCGTATCGAAAAAGATTTGGTTGCTCTTGACCAAGGTGCCATTGTGAGTGAAAAAGACTCCAAGGGTGGTCAATTGTGGTCAAAAATCTTTTATTTGAAGGAAAAATAACCAAGTAGAGCGAGATTACATAATTGATAAATATCATCAGTGTGTTAAACTCTTTTTTATTGGTCGGTAAATAATTGTCTTTACGCGAAGCCCTTTTTTGAGGCAACGCAGGAACAAAATAATGAAGCTTAAAACAAATTCAGCAGCAAAAAAACGTTTTAGAAAGCTTGGTTCTGGCTTAATTAAACGTGGTAAAGGTTTTAGACGTCACCATTCGTGGGCTAAATCATCAAAACAAGTTCGTCAGTTGAGAGCTGGTGTTCTTGTTCATGAAAATGATCACAAGTCCATTGCGCGTCTTCTGCCTAATTAATCGGTGGTTTTGGTAAAAACAGTAAAAATAACGAGGTTTTAGGGTATGAGTCGCGTCAAACGTGGTGTGGTTACGCACCGCCGTCATAAAAGACTTTTTAAAATGACAAAAGGATATTGGGGTCAGCGTTCCAATATCTTTAGAAGAGCAACAGAAACATTGCTTCGCGCTATGGCATTTGCTTTCAAAGGCAGAAAAATGCGTAAGCGTGATTTCCGTTCAATGTTTATCACCCGTGTGAACGCAGCAAGTCGTCAACACGGTTTGAGCTACAGCGTATTTATTCACAAGTTAAATACAGCTAAAGTTGCATTAAACAGAAAAATGCTTTCTCAGTTAGCTATTTATGATCCAAAAGCTTTTGAAGCTGTGATCGCAAAAGTTAAATAAGCTTTTATATAAAATAAAAAATGTCTCGGGGTAATATCCGAGACATTTTTTATTTGTTTCACATTGGATTTTTTGATGTTTGAATTTTTTAAAAAAAGGGCTTTTTACTTATAAAAAAATTAGCCTTTGGTTTTAAAAATATTAGGAGTTAATTTTTAAGAGTTAATCTTTAATTTAGTTGATGGCTATAAAATCCCATGCATAGATTTTTGTTTGTTTTTATTTTTTCTTCTTCTTGTTTTTCAATAAGTAATAATGAATATGAATCTTTTTTAAAAAGAGTTTATCCAGAAGAATATAAAGAAGTAGTTGTTAAAGTTCCCAAAAATTGTACGGTTGCTCAGTTTTTGACTTCTCAGCATAGCGAGCATGTGGGATTTAATACTCCTCTTGTTCCTCGGTTTTCAAAAAGATATCCATTTACGTGGATGCGTTATTTGAAAGATTATGACTTTGGATATCCTCTACTAAGTGGTGCTGTGATTACAGCTGCGGCGATGGAACGCTTTATGTATAATGCGCATTTGTTATTTCATGATCAGCCTGAAAAAATGAAACAGTTTAGATCGGTCTTAGATAGAGCGATTAATGCCATGATGAAATGTCTTTCTTGTAGTTCCATACATATTAAATGTCTTTCTTGTAATTCCACACATATTAAAGTCGGATTGATTGGCTCCCTCCTTAATTGCGGACATTATCTCTTTGATAACTACATGAACTATGGATGTAAAGAATCATTTGACGCTAATCTTAAAAATTTGAATGGTATTAATGATGAGATATATGATGTTTTAAATAATTTATCTCTCTCAGATTTTAAAGTTCGTCATTTAGTTGAAAAAATTCTTTCGACAAGTCATTCATCTACTGCGAATTATAAGTTTATGTTTTGGCCTGAAATTGATTTTGATAAAAAGATTTATAAGGACATTAGGGGAACGAAAAACGTTAACGTGTTTTTAATTTTCTTGTACAAGTTGTTAAAGAGAGATTACGGGGACGTTGAGGGCGTGAGAATTGGTACCGTGTGGTTAATTTTCACCTCCATCTATATTAAGAAGGTATTATTTTATTATCTTTGTATTGTAGTTTCTTTATATGTTGCGTCTAAATGTTTTCAGTTTCTCCCTTATCGGAAATTCTTCATTCCTGTTGCAGGTTTGCTGTTTTTTCTCAATGATATGTGGAACTCTTTTTTTAAAGATTTGCTTGCGGGAGAGTATAACACGGTTCCCGAAAAAGATGGCGGAATAAAAGTTACAATCGAGCTTGTGGACGAATAGTTGAAGCTGTGATCGCAAAAGTTAAATAAGCTTTTATATAAAATAAAAAATGTCTCGGGGTAATATCCGAGACATTTTTTATTTGTTTCACATTGAATTTCCTTGGTGTTTAAAAAAAGCCAAAAAAGTTCTTTACTGAATGCTTTTTGGCTTTTTTTAAATAGAGGCTTTAAGGAGTATGGTATAAATAACGATAGATTTGTTTTTAGAAAGGTTTTTAGATGACTTTATTTTTTAGGAAAAGTGCTGTTTTTGTAATTGTTCTAGCAATTTTTATTTGTTTTAAATCGTATGGGCTCGGACCTATAACAAATAATCTTATTTATGCCTCCCCTGTGGATGAATATACCAAACAAGCTGTTGAAATATATTTTCAGAATATCGATATTCCAGCACAAAATATCCCTAAAAATCCAACGGTGGTAACAGTCCCAAAATCAGAGATAGATTTACTCAAGTCATCTTGGTTTAATCGTGCAAAAAATCTTTCTTCATCAAAAAAACTGTTTGATTTATTCTGCGATGAAGATTTGAGTGAAGAAGTTTTTTTTATTAAAACTGAAACCGAGTTAATCGGGGTTTCTGTTACTAGTGAACAAAAAAGTGGGTCATATCGCACAAATTGGTGGCGCTTTTATGCATTACAATCTCCTCTTCCATCAGGATTTTGGTTTACCCCCAATGGTCTTGACTTACATTGGACAACTCGATGGACCTATGATGTAAAAAAAATAACACTCTTTTCTTCTTCTGGTAATTTGTCTGATGAAGCTCTTGCATTGATTAAGGCTTCAACCATAACATCTAGTGCGAGTGGCAAGCGATTGATGAAAAATATATTTTGTACATTGCCAGCAATATTTGTTTTTGCTTTGATTGTAGCTGTGGTTTCAAGTAGATAGTATTTTTTAAAAATATTTTAAACCAAAAAGGGCTAGGGAAATTTCCCGGGCTCTTTTTTTATACATTTTCTAAATTATAAATTAGCGAGCATACCATCTAATTCTTGGTATCGACCAACAAAGTCGTCTTTAGTGTTTTGTGAAATCCATTCTGCTGCTGCATAAGCTTTAATGGTATTTATCATCCAATCAATACTTATTCTTGCTTCTGCAACTCGATGATTTGCGTTGAGTTCGACTATTTGATTTGTATTAGCAAGAAACCGTTGGTATTCGCCTTCCATGACTTGAATATATCGAGCTTCTATAACTAAATTAACGTCAGCTTGAGCTCCTGCAAAAATAACGAACACAAGACCCGTTAATTTAAAAAAATGATTTTTTTATATGAGTTTTTAGTAATTTTAAAAAAAATAACGGAAGTTTTTTACGCTTCCGTTATTTTTTTACAAGTTCAATTCAGGATGGACTCTTTTTTACAAAGAGGTTTTATCTGCCTCTTCGGTTGTCAGTTCCAAGACAGATTCTTGCTTGGTGACAGCTGAGCGATAGTTGTTAAAGTTTTTTGTGGTTAATTCGTTGCCTGCGATCATTAAGCCAAAAGAATCGGTACGGATTTTTAATTGAGCTGCAACTTTTTGTTTAAAGGTCATAAACGAATCTTTTTTTGCATCAAAGGAAACTTTTACAACCATTCCTTGGGCCGTTTTGATTCTTGCGGTAGCTTGGCTTCCAC
>VHBT01000006.1 GCA_016871815.1 Candidatus Dependentiae bacterium | reverse complement strand
AAATAGGCATATGTGCATCCACGGTCGACCAACTATTTGGCGCATGACTAAGCAAGAAATCGAAAAACAGTTCCGTCGAATTTAAATACCTGTTAAAAACTTTGATTGACTGTTTAAATTAAGATTTAACTGGGATTGAATTAAAGCTAACGATTGAAAGGATTAGAAAATGATTAGTAATTTTAAAAGCAAAGTTATTTTTGTTGTTTTATTTGCAGCTTTAAGTGCGCATACCATGCCGCAAAAAAAAAAGGGTTGCACTTACGAAATGAAAGAAGATAATCAAGAACGAAGAAACGTGGTTGATGTTCCTGTTTCAGGAATAGAAGTGTTACTCTCGTTGGGTGGAATCTGGGAAGATGTTGTTGCGGCTTGCTCTGAGGATGTTAAAAATGGCTTTAATCTAGCCTTTGAGCAGAATGAATATAAATTTTCGTATTCTGTTCGATTTTCAAATACTGTTAAAAAAGCTGATATTGACCACAAAACAGCAGAGGTTTTGCTGTGTATGTGCTTTCATCTTCAAAATTCAAAGATTGAGGTGATGAAGGGTGGTGTTGACGCTTTACGGTATAAAGTGAGCGATGGAACCAGGATTATTTTTCGTCGTCAAGAAGATGTGATTTTAATCGATTTTATTGAGCCTCGTGAAATTGTTTATAAAAAAGTAAAAAAAGCTAATAAATAATTTAATCGCTGCCTTTGAATTTCTTAAAAACCTTTTTTCGTTTGCCAATGTAACGCTTGCTGCAAAATTACGTGAATCGGTTCGGTTATTGTCCAACCGAGCAGTGTTGTTGCAAGATGTGGGTTGGCAATCAAGATTGCAGGATCGCCATCGCGGCGAGGTTTGTAGTTTACGGTAATTTGAGTGTTGAGCTGTTGTTCGAGCTGCAGGATGATTTGCAGGAGTGAGAATCCGCGCCCGCTTCCCAGGTTGATAGCTGTTGATGCCCCTCCAGCGTGCAGGTAGTGAAGCGTTGCAAGGTGTGCGCGCGCAATGTCACCAACACTCACAAAGTCTCTGATGCAGGTGCCATCTGGCGTTGGATAGTCTGTCCCAAAAATATCAATAGGTTTTTTTGTAATCGCGGCAGAAATGAGCCGTGGCAGAAGGTGGGTTTCGGGGGTGTGGCTTTCGCCAAGACCATGTTGGTACCATCCGCCGGCTGCATTAAAAAACCTGAGAGAAACAACGTTAAATTTGTATGCAGCAGCATAGTCAAGCAGCATATCTTCGATTATTTTTTTTGTGGTTCCATAGGGAGATATTGGGTTTTTTGGATGTTTTTCGTCAATCGGGGTGTACATCGGTGTGCCGTACACGGCGCAGCTGGATGAAAAAATGATATTTTTAACGTGGTGAGTGCGCATCGCATGCAAAATATTTAGTGTCGAGAGAAGGTTGTTGTGGTAGTACCGTTCGGGGTTGATTACCGATTCGTGTACTTCGATGAGTGATGCGCAATGAATAACGGCATGAAATGAATATTTTTTGAATAATTCAGTGATAGTTGTTTGCTCAGTGCAATCGCCGGTTACCAGCGTAATGAGTTGGTTATTGAGCAAGGCGGGATTTGTTTTGATATCAATCCCAATCACAAAAAAATCTGACTGCGCACACAAAAAAGCAATATGAGAGCCGATATATCCAGCAGCTCCCGTGACAAGAATATATTTTTTCATACGTTGGGATCACCGAGACAAAAAACGACTGATGCAGCAGTTTTACTACGAATAAAAAAAAGATACAGCGATTTTGTATCGTCGCTGTATCTTTTTTTTATTTATCACAAAATAATCGGCGAATTTTTAAGCCGCATCTCCGTCTGAGTCATCAGTAGCGTCATCTTCGGTGGCTTGAGTAGTAAACAGGTCGCAAGTTAAACATTGAAGTGCACTACCCAGTAAAAAAAGATGCAAAAAAGGGTTAAATGAAAAAATAGTGCTTTTTGAGACCTTAGAAATCCAAAAAGGATAAAACCTATGCACTATTCTCATTTAACCCGAGATCAACGATTTCAAATTTTTGCATATAAATCAACAGGAATGTCGAGTAGATCGATTGGGCTACGGATACATGTTGCGTCATCAAGGGTAAGTAGGGAAATTAAACGGAATGAACTGAAGTACCGATGCAAGTTTTACAGATGATGATATTTTCAAAATCGAATTCAGCCGAGGTGATTCTTTCCAGCGGTACTGTTGCACTTCACGATTTTCGCCGGTTATCAAATTCTTTAGCTGCATATGCTTTGGTAACATGTTTTAACTCGTCGAAGGATGTTCGTTTTGTGTTGTTATTTTTAAAAGCACCTCTTTTTTCTGGATTAATTATTGTTATCCCGTGAGCCTGAAGGAGATTTGAAAAACAAGTTTTTATTATACATTTGTGCGAGAAAGGAGAGGTTTTTTCATTTATGGAATTAATATTTTCATCACAAAAATCGAGATTTGTATCGTTGACTACCAATAATCGAATTCTTCCTTCATCTAAAAAAGTTTGAATTTTTGAAATATCACCAAGATTCCAACTTTCATTGCTCAAAATTGAGTGTGCAGGTGCAATCACAAGAGCGACGGCTGTTGGGTTTTCAGTACAAAAAGTGTTAAGCGACTCAATATGATTAGCAAGTTCGGTATTTTCTTGTATAGGAACAAACATACTTTTTTTGCCTGGCGTGGTTATTGAAGCTGGAATTCTGCTTATTTGTTCCCAAATAGTAGCACGATGCTGGGCAGCTGCGGTTGCTCGATCAGTTGCTCTTCGGCTGCGTTTTGCAGGGGTTTCTCCGGAGATAAGTCCCTTTTGAGTGTATTGATCGACCAACGATTGTGGAGCTTCATCCGATTGTGGTGCTTCATCCGATTGGGGTGCTTCATCCGATTGTGGTGCTTCATCGTCAGAGCGAGGAGCGCTCTTTTCAGCTATTATTTGATCGCATTCTTGAAGGAAGGTTAAAAAAAGTTCTTCTTTTTCATCCTCATCTGGGTATGTTGAAAACTCTGATTCATCTCTACCGCTCGGGGCGTTTATAGCCGTGATGAAATTAGTGTACGCTATAAAAATATACCAACGTGGGTTTTGAAGAAATACATCAAGAGCTGCTTTTGTATAAGGATTTGTAAGTCTTGAGCCAGCAGCTGTTACCACTTGGAAATCAGATGCATCATCTGTTTTTGTTTTATCCGTATGAGTCTGTCTTGACCTATTTCTGAGTGCTTGTTTTATTTCTTTATCATTCGCGGTTTGATTAAGACCTAGAATGGCGTAGGTATTTAATAATTCTTCTACTTCTGCAAGTCGTCTATTCGTTTCTGCGATGAATTTTAATTCCGCGCCGTGTACTTTTTTGCGGAGAGTAAAGATGGCAAGTTGCTGAAGTGGTGAATAATCTTTTTTTTGACGGAAAAAACTCCATTGATTTGCTGTATTATCTGATTCCATGTAATAAATAAAATTTTCCGCGTTCTTCTCCGGATTAATGATATACCATGCTGGTAAATCGGCATGAAGATATGATTGATTCCATGGGGTCGTTGTCGTGACATTCCCATGAGTTTCTGAGCGTGATTGTCTTCTTGCAAATGTTTTTCTGTAGATTGTTTGTTGGGTTGATTTATCATCATTTAAAGAAGTATCTGTGTCGTTGATGATAATAACTATCCATCCATTGTTGCGTAAAATATTTCTGTGCGTTGCCAGCGATTCTGGCGAAAAGGCATTTACCGTTGTGAATAAAAATCGTACTTGGGATTTATCTTCATTTCCACCGAAAAAACCTTTTTGTGCAAGATGGTTTATGGCATCGACATAAGGCGCTTTGACAAAGACCACTTTTTTTTCCGTAGGTATTGGGTCAATGGTTGAGGGGAATTTGGGCCAGGTGGAATCGTAGACTTTTTGTAGCCGCGAAATGAGTGGCTTTGTGGATACTGGAGTTAATGAATATTCAAATCGAGAGTCTTCGGGAAATATAGTATTTGTTTTGATGGTAAATTCATCAACAAGTTGATTAAATCTTTCAATAGTTAGGCGCGAGTCTTTTGGATATGCAGGCGCTCCAGCTCTTTTCCATGAAGGGATTTTTAAAAGTATTGCGCTTGTTGTAAGCAGTCCTGCGCCAAAAAGTTCACCAGCATAGGCAGACAAAAAGCTGTCTGGAGTTGAGGCTGCTAAGATGAAGTGAAGAATCTGAGCTGGAAGTTTTTCTTTGCTTGATTCCACATGAATCACTTTTTTTGAATAATGGTTTGTTTGTTTTGTTACATTAGAATAGGTGGTTGTTTGAATGTAGTTTGTGGTCCAGTATCTCAAAAGATAGGTTTCTTCGCCGACGATCATGGTCAACGTTGCGGCATTTTCTTTACTAAAAAGGTCATAAAGCGTTTTAAAATCATTAAAATTTCGCTTTAAAGCTCTTCTTTGGCTTGGTTGCCTTGCAAATTGTTCTGAAAGTTTTTTGCTGTCGACTGATAAGGTAAGATCTGTTTTTGGGAGTGTTTTTGTTTGATGGTAATAAACTTCTGCGTCAGGAATAGGGCAAAACGTGCGCTTGCTTGTTTTTACGAGGGTTGGAACTGCCGGCGTTTCGGCTACAGGTTCAGCCGGGAGAGTCATTGCGCAAAAAAAAGAGGTTATCGTAAGTACAAATCTATTAAATTTAAACATCTATAAATCATCATAAAAAGGATTGTGTTTTCACCTCTTAGTTTAGATTTATTTAAAATTGGTGCAAAAAACTTGAATAACGACCCGAAAAACACCATTTTTTTGATTTTTTTGAGTTTAATTGTTTTTGTGTGTAATTAATTGTTCGATATTTTGCAAAAAACGCTGTGCTCGTTTGAGTGAATGGTTGAGTCCTTGCGAATACGATTCAACAAATTCAAAAAGCTCTTTTTTTTCAATTTTATTATGTTGTATCGCCAGGGTAACAAGAGTGATAACGCAATCATCCATGATTTCAGGGGCTAGCCGGTCGGAAAGTGTTTCGAGCAAAAACCGATTGCTAATAATTGTTTTGCAAAAATCGTCTGGGGTTGCATGAGCCCAGGTGTGGAGTGGTGCGGGAGATGGCAGCGACAGAGTATTTATTTCTCGCGGGAAGGATTGGCGCTCGTGCCAAACGATTACAACCGTGCAGACGGTTTGAATGAATAAGAAGATTTGTGGTTGTTCGCGCTGCAATTCGTCAGGTGTTTTTTTGAATGCAAATGGTGTTCGCTGAGAATCAATCGATTCTGTAACCATCTCGGTTATGATTCCATACGCTCTAAGGTTATTAAACGAAAAAGAGATAATTTGGCCAAACGATGGCAGATTGTGGGCGTCCCAACATAAAACTTTGATTGTTTTAAGAGAGCTTTCGATTATTTCTCCAAATGGAGCGAGCGGTGTAACCATATTTTTGTAGTGTTATCATTTAATTTTCTTTATCAGGATAGCGATTTTTTTACTTTTGCTCACAATTTGCTCAAAAATTGGTCTTTTTTATAAAAAATTATTGAGACAAAAAATAATGTTTTTAGAAAAAAACGAGCTGTTTTTTTCGATGTGAAAATTTTTCCCCTTAAAATTTAAACAAAAAAGCTGATACCCAAAATCTTTTTTTTAAAAATAATCAGCACGTTTTTATAGGTTACGATCAAAAATATATTACATATGTTTTGTTTGGTCGTGTTTTATGAAAAAAATAATTCTTTTTTTTGTAGGGTGTTTATTGTTTGATGGGCTTTTTGCTGGTGGATATCACAGTGATCTTGGGAGTGACACTGGTTCTACTGTCTCTTCTCACAAAAGGGATATTCGTAGAAAAACATCTTTTGGGGATATTCGTAAAAAAGGATATAAACGTCCAGTGCGCATTAATTTAAAAAAGCTTAAACATAAAGCTTCATCCGTGAGTAGTGCCTCTGAGTCATTTCATTCAGAAGAGGGTGTTGATGATTTGCCAACGACATTTGATTTGCCCGAAAACTATTCATTTGCTGAGGTAATGAGAAGAAATAAAACAATTTCTTTTGATGAGCGCCGTGAAATTAGAAAAAAAATGATGGAAGTTTCTCGCGCAATTGATGGAAGTATTGCCCTTGCAAATGAAGTTGTTAAGAACTTTGAATCGCTTGGAGCTCTACAGGTTTACCGTCAACTGTATGAAAATGCAATTAATCGACAGGACCTTGTAATTGAACTGTGTACCCTCAATCTTTCTAATGTAACAGAAGTTCGTGAATTTAAAGATATTATTCAGGGTATAGTGAAAGCTCGAGCAGAAAAACGTAAAGCTCTCTTGGACCTTAAGTCTTTAGCTGCTTAATTTATTTAGATTTGTTTAAAACCCCCTGGCCTTTAAAATCCAGGGGGTTTCTCATACATTTTTTTAAATGTGAGTTTGAGCGGTTTTTTAAACGTTAAATTTAATATTTAAAATATCGCCGTCTTTTACGATGTAGTCACGACCTTCGGTGCGTAGTTTTCCTGCATTGCGTAGCCCGGCTTCGGATCCAAGTGCAAAAAGGTCTTGTGCGTTGTACACATCGGCCGCAATAAACCCACGTTCAAGGTCTGAGTGAATTTCTCCCGCTGCTTTCTGGACGTTGGTTCCTTTTTTGATGGTCCAGGTGTGAATTTCTTTTGGCCCACAGGTAAAATATGACATCAGTTGAAGCTTTTTGTAGGTCTTTTGGATGAGTTCATCAAGTCCAGACTGGGTAATACCAAGAACTTCTCTCATTTCTGCTGCTTCTTCTTCAGAAAGTTGCGCCAAATCGGCTTCGATTTTAGCGGATACCGGAATAATCGAATCGATCCCAAATTTTTCGATGAGTCTGCTGTAAAATACAGAATTTTTGTATGAACCATCTGCAAATGAATCTTCGTCAAAATTTGCAGCAATCAAAAATGGTTTTCCTGATAAGAAAGGGACAAGGGTGATTCCGTCGGTTTTTGCTTGAGCAACAAGCTGTTGAATCGCGGATAAATCTTCCTTGTTAAAAAGCACTTCAAGTTGGTTTACAATTTCGCGCTCACGCTCCAATAACTCGAGTTCTTGTGCTTTTAATTGCTTGGTTTTTGCGCTTTTGATGAGTTGTTCGAGTTTTTCTTTGCGTTTTTGAGCAGAGTCCATGTCTTTGAGGATAAGTTCAGAGATGATGTCATTGAAATCTGAGATAGGGTCAACTTGGTTGTGAACGTGAACAATGAGCTCGTTTTCAAAGCATCTGACAACGTGGATAATCAAATCGACCTGCATAATGTTGCCAAGAAACTGATTGCCCAGGCCTTCGCCTTTTGAAGCGCCTTTTACCAATCCAGCGATATCAACAAACTGCATGGTTGCGGGGATTTTTTTTTCGGACTTAAACAGCGTCTGAAGTTTTTCGATTCGTTCGTCAGGAACTTGAGTAATCGCGATGTGTGGATCAACCGTGCAAAAAGGAAAATTTTCTGCCGGGATGCTTGATTTGGTAAGTGCATTAAAAAGTGTAGATTTTCCAACGTTAGGAAGGCCAACCAGGCCAGCTTGTAAAGCCATAATATCCTCATAAAAAGACAGTGAATGACGTTAGTATGCCAAGATTTTTATTACTTTTCAAAAATGGACACGTATTCATAAGCGAAAAGCTCTTTTTTCTAAAAAAGGCCTTATTTTTAATTATTTTTAATTGGCGTTGTTGGACATATTTTCTTGGTGCATATTTGGGATAGTTGGTTTAATTTTTAGGGTTTAAAAGAAATAACAAAAATGAATAAAAAAACCTTTTTAGTAATTGTTTTCTGTCTGTCTGGTGCTGTCTTTTCGGAACCGTTTCCGGCTGATGATAGTGTTGTTGCTGAAATGATAGCTGCTGTTACGCAACTTGTCTCTGGGGAAATTACGCCTCAAAATTTTGAGGTAGAGGCTCAACGGTGCCAAAATGCGCTTAATATTTTTGATAAATGTGAGCGAGTTGTTGATGGCAAAAAAGTGTTTTGTGTCTTGATGCTTAATGGTATTAAATACAGATTCGAAAAAGATCACGCTGCTCAAGTTTGTGATTTGGCAGAAATTATTGGCGCGCGACAAGATCGTATTAATTATTTGGATCGTGTTTTTAAAGCTCTGTCTGCTCGGCGCATATTGTTGGAAACAACCCATAAAAATGCGTGTGCTGTTCGTAGCATCTTTCCTGGACTTGACCTTGCATCTGCCGCAGACCGTTATTATGGGTATTCATCTGAAAGCATAGATTCAGAAAGCAACAGCGACGATGACTCTGCCTCGGTTAATTCGCAAGAGAGCAGAGCGCCTTCCCCGCGTAGCTGGTATTCGGAATAGTTATTTTTAACATGATTTGTACAAAGGAGCAGAAATGCTCCTTTTTTGTTTGTCAGATATCTTTTTTTGTCGCATGATCCTCTTTTTAGATTGTTTGTAAAAAGAGGATCATGCTGTGCGTTTTTTAGTTTTAGGTATGTTGCTGAGTGGATTTTTTTGTTATTCAAACCCTTTTCGTTCGGTGGTTTTAAAAAAAGGGTTGTTTCCGCTTTTGTATGCAGGATCTAGCCGTTCTTTCTGCACGGTATCTTCGAGTTGGCTTTCGCAGATTCCTTTGGTTAGAACTCTGCCTTTGGGTTCCTTGAAAAAAGTTTTTTCAGAGAGGCGCGCTACTGGTGTTGGTAGTATGCCGATGGTGTGGGGCAATGAGCGCGTGAGCATTTTTTTTGATGGCGTGCTCAAAAAAACGTTTTCATCGGATGAGTTTGTTGCTTGTGATGCTGGTTGCTTTGTATCAAAATCAAGTGGTGTGAAAATTCAGCCGATTTTGACCAGTGAAATTACTTCAGTGGTTGCTCAAAATGATGATTCACGACTGTTTCGTGTTTTTGTAGCCGGTTCTCAAGACGATGCGTTGTTGTTTCATGAAGAGTTGTCGGTTGCAAACACTGCGGCCGATAGAGACTTTTTTGTTTTTAAAAAAACGTCAGGAAGTTATTGCGTGATTCAAGGTTGTGCTTCAGAAGTAAAAGAGTGCTTATTTGCAAGTTCTGCGTTTGAAGAAGTTGTCGCTACAATAAAAAATAAATTGAGTGAAAAATAATCAGCAATTAATGATCATTTCTGTGATGTGGGAGAGTCAGAAATAATCAATCCGTCTTTGAGCTTGATGATGCGTTTTGTCTGAAGCGCCACTTCGTCTTCGTGAGTGACGAGAATAATTGTCGTATTTTTTTCCTGATTTAATTTTTTGAACAGATCTAAAATAGCCTGAGTGGTTGCGCTATCAAGATTTCCAGTGGGTTCATCAGCCAGAATAATTGCAGGGTTGTTGATGAGTGATCGAGCAATTGCAACTCGTTGTTGTTGCCCGCCCGACATTTCATAGGGGTGGTGTTCTGCACGGTGTTCTAGTTCTACCAGCTTGAGCAATTCGCGGGCTTCTTGCTGAGCTTGTTCTTCTGAGATTCCGCTGTATAACCGAGGAAGAGCAACGTTGTCGATAGCCGAAAGATCGGGAAGTAGGTTGTATCGTTGAAAAACAAATCCAATCTTTGTGTTGCGAATGTGAGCAAGTTGGTTATCAGAAAGATGTGCAACGTTTATTCCATCAATAAAATAATCACCACTAGTTGGAATATCTAAGCATCCCAGCAGCTGCATGAGGGTTGTTTTTCCTGATCCTGAAGTTCCGGTAATTGCTACAAATTCTCCATCGTGAATCGAAAGAGAAACTTCTTTGAGTGCGTGAACGGTGGTGTCTCCGTTGGTGTACGCACGGGCAAGTTTGATTGTTTTTATTCGCTCCATGATATTTTCTTTTCTTTTTTTAAACACGAAGCAGGTTGTAAAACATGCAGTGGTTTTTTATGGTGCTTAAACTGTGCGAATAATCCTAGTCAATCCAACAGTGTTTGGCTATGGTCTTTCGTTTTCTTTGATCCGCATAGAGTTCTTCGTGTAGGATTTGATCAAATTTAAACCCATATCTTTGGTGGTTTATGATGAAAAAAAAAATTATTTTAATTTGTGGTTTGATGGCGATATTTTTTGTTGAAGCATCTAAAGATTATGTTATGAGACTTGCAGACGATCTTGGGCTTGTCGCAGAAGAGGGATCTGGTGAAGAGTATTCCGATCAAATGTCAGATCAAATGGTAGTATATCAACCTCGTACAGTGTCTGCACCCGTACGTGTTGTTGCACCCGCTCAGGATCCTGCCGAGGTGATGAGTGCATTAAGAAGAGAGGCTCAAGAACTTGCAGAGCTCATGCAAGAGCTCAATGAAATTATTGAACAAAACGCTGAAAAACAACGTGCTGGTTTTGAAGAATTGTCCGATGAGATGGCTGATTTGGCAAAAGATGTTATCTCTGCAAATGGTCGAAAAGACCGCGTTGAAGAGGTTTCTCTCTTGATGGATGCTCGTGCCTAACGTTGAGCGGATCTCAAAATAAACAAAATAGTGTATGCTCAAGAAAGTATTTTTTAAGACTTTCTTGAGCTATAAGGTTTTGTATGGTGAATGTTCGCACTCGTTTTGCGCCAAGCCCGACAGGATA
Organism: Candidatus Dependentiae bacterium; assembly: GCA_016871815.1. Classification (NCBI taxonomy): domain Bacteria; species Candidatus Babelota bacterium. The sequence continues at coordinate 22,927 of VHBT01000006.1, read as the reverse complement.
TTTGCATGTTGGTGGACTACGGACCGCGTTGTATGCATATTTGTGGGCAAAAAAAAATAATGGAAAATTTTTACTCAGAATAGAAGACACTGACAGAACACGGTTGGTTTCTGGGGCGGTTGAAAATATCATAAAAACACTTGAATGGGCGGGAATTGATTTTGATGAGGGTCCTGGAAAGCCTGGGGTTTGTGCGTCATACATTCAATCTGAGCGTCTTGCAATTTATCATACGTATGTTGAGCAGTTGCTCAATCAAGGGCTTGCGTATGAATGTTTTTGTTCAGCAGAACGGCTAGATCGAGTTAGAAACGACCAGATTGCGCAAAAGCTTCCTCCTGCATACGACAAATTATGTAGAAATTTAACTCAAGATCAGCTTAAAAATAAAAAAGAAGAAAATGCTTCTTGGGTTGTTCGGATGAAGGTTCCAGAAGATGGTGAACTGACGTTTAATGATGTTATTCGTGGGGATGTGACATTCAGCTTCAAGAATGTTGATGATCAAGTAATTTTGAAGTCTGATGGCTATCCAACGTATCACTTAGCGGTTGTTGTTGATGATCACGAAATGCAGATTTCACACGTTATTCGTGGTGAGGAGTGGCTTTCTTCGACCCCTAAGCATATTTTATTGTATAAAGCTTTTGGGTGGCAGGAGCCTATTTGGGTGCATTTACCACTGATGCTTAATCCTGATAGAAGCAAGCTCAGTAAGCGCCAGGGAGATGTTGCGGTAGAAGACTATAAAAATAAAGGCTTTTTCCCTGAGGCGTTGGTTAACTTTGTCGCCTTTTTGGGATGGAATCCTGGAGATGGTGAAACGCGAGAATTATTTTCGCTTCAAGAATTGATTCAAGCTTTTTCTCTCGAGCGAGTTGGTAAGTCTGGAGCTGTTTTTAATATTGAAAAGCTACATTGGTTTAACCAGCAATACTTACTTAAAAAATCAAATTATGAGTTACTTGCGTTGTTGCGCAATGAGATGACAGGAAAAATTGATAAAACGTTTACCGATGAGTATTTGATCAACGTTATTGAGTTGTTGAAAGATAGGGTTTCTTTTGTCAGCGAATACTTAGAACATGGACGAGAATTTTTTGTCGCACCAGAGAGTTATGACGAAGCAGTAAAAGCAAAGTGTTGGAAAAACGGGGCACCAGAATTGGTTGCATTGTTGAGCGAGAAAATAAATCGGTTAGATGAATTTTCGGCAACAACCGTTGAGTTTTTGTTGCGATCGCATGCGTTGGACCATGGCTTGAGTATCGGTAGTGTTATGTTACCAATGAGGTTTGCTCTTGCAGGTATTGGGCAGGGTGCAAATTTGTTTGCGATGATTGCTATTTTGGGAAAAGAAGAAACAGCCCGGCGAATTACACGAGCACTTGAAGCTCTCAAGTAAAAACTAAATAAAAAGGAGAAGAGTATGATTGCTTTGTTTTTTTTGATGGAAAAGAAATCATAAATATTTTTACGATAATGGAAAAAAATGAGTAGTATTCAGGATTTTACGCCATGGTTGGCGGTTGCGCACAAAAGAATGAGGGAGAATCCTCTGGGTGCGTATGTTGTTCAGGATGAACGCGATAGATCGTTGTTGATCGAGTGGACAATTGGGTTATTGACCGATGAGCGAATTGTGGAAATAAAACGCACGCTTGTTGATCTTGGCTGTCGGCGTACAGTTGGTGCAGAAATAGATTTTTTGAAGAAAAACCCGTCGAGTGTTACAACTGATGGTTTTTTAAAGGTTTGTGCACCGTTATTTGCCGAAGGGGTTGCAGCGGTTGATTGGCAGAAATGTTACGACACGCTTGATGCTTCGTTGCGAAATATTTACACCGCTGATTTGAAAAAATTTGGCGAAGAGGTTTTAAAACGAATTCAACATGATGTTTTTATTTTTGTTACTGCAAAAGATGTTGTGACTGATGAGCTGGTAGGATTTGTTTCGGGTGGAGTAACAGCTGGTTCTGCACTGGGCGACATGAAAATTATTTCATGTTTGGTGGACGATGCTTATTGCAATTTTGGTATCGAGCGACTGCTTTTGGCGGGATTGTTAAAAGCGTTGCCAAGTACTTTGCGTCTTTTTACAGGAGTAAGGCCAACAAATCAGTATTTGCTTGAGGTGTATGACGAGTTGCGATTTGATCGTGTTGCATCAGTTGAGTATGACAAAAATCATCCGATTGATCTTTCGTCGTGGATTCTTTTTTCTTACGACGTGATGATCAAAGGGATGCTGTAAGACAATTGAATAACAAAAAAGGGCCGTTTTTCTCGGCCCTTTTTTGTTATTAAGTTATGGAAGACTTGCCCTGGATGGATCATTTATGAGTCTTGAGTATGCAGAGCTTACGACTTTGAATTTTTCTTCGGCTTCAGCTTCTTTTCCTAGATTTTTGTCAGGATGATATTTGAGTGCAAATTTGCGATATTGACGTTTTATATCCTCATTTGTTGCCGTTTCAGGAAGATCTAACGCTGCAAATTCATCTTTAAGAGGGTTTATCGTGACGGTGGGGCGTGGAGGTGCGGCAGGTTTTCGGCTTCTCAGATGAGGCGGGAGCTTACTATCGTCGAGCGGTCGAGGGATTGATGAAGGTGGTTTTTCTGGTTGGGGAGTGGCGGGTTTTCTTTCTTTGTGAGGGATGTTTGTTTTATAAAAATCTCTTCCTCTTTGGTGTGGGGGACTTGAGGCGCTTGAGCTTCTTGAGTTCGTGTGGATGCAAAACGCAGTGGCGATTCTATTGTAACAGGAACTGCTTTGGGTTTAGTTTTTCCGATTATTTTATTCCATGCTTGTTTCAACAAATTTTCTTTTGCACATGCGATAGGAAGGGATATAAACAACACAACATATACTATTTTTTTTAACATACTTGGTCCCGATATTTTAAAATTAAATTAAGTAGGATAATCGCAACATTGAATTTCAAAATTCAATAGTTGGGGATTCTTTTTTTGCTCGCAATGTTTTGAATAATCCCACTGGATCAAATATAAATCCGTATTTGGATATTTTTTTTTATTTTTTTCCAAAATTTATGTATTTTGAGCCGTATTAACATTAAATAAAGGGCTTTTTATGAATAAAAAAATTTTTTTAGCAGCGGTGTTGTTTGTTGGCTTAAATGTTTGCGCAACTTTTACAAGACAGCAATTAATATCGATGACCATTTCTCTTCAAGAAAAAATTGGAGCGAGTGGTATTTCTGATGCGGGTATGCGTATGGATTTTAGTAGCGCCCTTTCTCGTGTAGATCTTTGTTTACAGAATAAAAATGTATCATCTGAAGCTCTTGCATCTTGCGCGGAACAATTAGAAGTCTTTGTACGCGATTGTGTTTCAAAAGACGAAGCAGCTGAATTTTGTAGGAATGTTAATAAATTTATCACCGAATTGCGGTCGTTTAATTTGGCAAATTCTCCACGTAGATCTTCAGCATCAAGTAGTGATGTTGCGGCTTCATCAGCAGAGTTGGATTCTTTTGATGCTGCATCGAGTTCTCCAAAATCTGAAATATGGGAAGAGTTTTCTAGCTTGCAGGATGATGACGATGGATTTACACCAGCTGAGATTACGTTATTAGAAAAATGTGGTGTAGATGTTGTTTTTCTCACTCATTTATTGTCAGGGGTTTATAATAATCAACTATGCGTCATCGGTAGACTGCAAACCTCAGATGTGAGTCGGTGTACTTCTAAAGAATTGTTTGACTTAAGAGTCCAGTGTGACGAGGTAAACAAAAAAATTAAATCCGAACGCCATTTGAAATATTTGTTTGATGAAATGGTCGCAATTATTAACGCAATAGATGACGCATTATTGAGTGTATAATTATTTGGGATAGACAGTTCAAATTCGGCGAATAAAAAACTAATTTTAAATCAAAATCTATTTTTTTATTCGCCGTCGTGTGATGCTAAAAATACATACAGCAATTTTTTGTGATGATGAAAATGAAATCGTATCAACTTTTTTTGGTTGTTTTTTTTAGTGTAAGTCTGTTTTCTGATCCAGTTATTGATAGAATTCGGGAAATAAGAACATTGCTTCCATTGTTTCAGCAGCTGGCCGAAGACTGTTCGGTAATCGATTGTTCTTCGATATTAACCGTTTTGAGCGTTTCTGATTTAACAAAAGATCTTGATTTTGCAGAGCTGAGACAAGAGTGCCGAACATTAAAGACTGAATTGGAACATATTTTATCAAACCATTATCAGGTTGATTTTTCAAAAGCTCGAGAACGACGTCTTTTAAAAGCGATAATTCCGCTTGCATTGTGTCAGCGAGCGCAAGAAATAAAATCGAAGCTGGACGATCTTGCTCTTGTTGTGGATGCAAGAAGTGTATATAACTTTGGATTTGAGGAATCTTGAGTTATTTTTTATTAAAAAAAGACTTAAGTTGAGCGTATTTTTCGTACAAAAAAACTTGTATTTTCTCAAGCGGGCTTTCTTCGTGGTTAATGCTTTTGTGAAGAGCGATGAGTGAACCTTGCTTGACTTCGGTTTCAATCATTTTTATTGAATTGGATATAAATTTTCCCTCAGCAGGTTTGATGATATTTTTTTTGAAAAGCAGGCAAATTGTTGAGGCACCAAATTCAAAATATCCCATTTCATCACCTTTTTTGTATTCTACGTAGGGAGAATATGTTTCGATTATTTTTCCTACCCCAAGAGCTCCAACGATAATGCAAATGGGGTCATCGAATTCTTCTGATTTTAAGATGAGAATATTGCGCGCATTTTCACCCAAAGGGTCGTATCCATGTTTATAAACAAATGGATTAACTGAATCGTATCGGCCTGGAATTTTTTTGGAAAATCCTGGAGTTGAGTCGAATGGAAAATGGAATCGATGGTAGTCTTCTGGGGCTAGTCGAAAGCTAATTAAGGTTCCGCCTTCGTATAAATCTGCAAGAACCTGATTTTTAAGCATTTTTGTTAATGACCATTGTGAGCTTTTGATAATAAAAATGTCTTTTTTCGATACGTTTTCTACGTAGGTAATTTTTGAATCTGCGGGACTGACAACCCCACCATTCGTTTGGTCGATTACTCTGGCGCCTGGTTTTAATTTTCTGGTGAAAAATTCATTAAATGTTTTAAATCCTGCTTCGGGGATTACGCATTCATCAAGATTTATATTGTGTTTTATTGCAAATTTTCTCCAGTCAATCGAAAACGGCGTAATATTATTTTGTGCCCATCCCATAAATTTGCTTGCGTGTTTTGATTTTGCAATAATGCTCAGCGGTTTTATGTAGTGATTGATGAGTTTTAATTCTTTAGCGTAACTAAATTTTTGATTTACGATTTCACCATTCCGATCAACAAGGCAATCTTCGGGCAGAAGTGTAGGCTCTACAAAAACTTCTGCAGGTTCCAGAGGGTTTGGTGTATTTTCAGGCGAAATGAATGGCATGCAAAAAATAAAAAATAAAAGCAGTTTTTTATTCATAAAAATCTATCATTTTGGTGATCTTTATCCCGATGACTATACGAATATGAGAGAATTTCTGGCAATAAAAAGCGATTATGATACTAACTGAAAAATCAAAAGTGTCATTTTTTGCAAAAAACATGTTTTTAATGATTTTTGTGTTTTTTATAAAAAATATTTTTATCCGACTTAAAATTAAACAAGTAACTTGAACGTGTGCTTCATAATTGAGCCTCCCCGGCAATGTGTGAATATTGTACACGTTCATGCTACAACGTTTATGGGCTGAAAAAAGAAATGCGTTCGCGATCTTTTCTCAGCCCTTCTTTTTTTATTCGGTCTTTTTTTTGATAAACGCAACTACTAGTCCTGCGATAATAAGTAGCGAGCAGCACAGCAGTCCGATAAGCAGTGGTGAAAGAAAAATTTGAATTAACAGTTTTGCCACAAAAAAAGTTATCGCAGCAGCTACAAGTGAAAGTACTGAAATAATGGTATCAAAGAGCCCAGATAAAAGTGAAATGCCACTTACGATCGCAGAGATAGGCCCAAGAAACATCAAAAAGCCAAAAAAGAAGATAATAAAAGTTATTACTTGGCCCCAAAAAAGTTTTTGGTCATATTCTTTTTGTAGTTCATTTATCGCGTCTTGTGCAGATCCCCAAAAGAGCCTGAAAAAAGATTCAGTAGATGCTTTTTGTGTTATTTCACTGAGCAGGGCGGGTTTTATTTTTTTTTGATTGATAGCGCAAAAAAGGGTTGCTTCTTTGTTATTTGCATCAACAACGTGGTAGGTCGTTTTTAAGTCACCAACTTTTGGCGCGAGTGGTGATGCAGGAATGTTTTTTGGTGTAAATAATGAATTTTCATGAATAATTGTTGGCGCAGGTGTGTTGACAGTTTGCTCGCTCAGGATGAGTTGGGTGCTTTGAGGGAGATGAAGTTTATCGGTTTTTATTTGCAGGGCTCCAATAAGAAATGATTCTTGTGTGTGGTGCGCAGGGGAGATTGGAATGTGTGTTGGATTTTCATGACCGACGGGATTTTTAAATAACTCTGTGGGAGTTGGACGAGTTGTCCAGTCAGTTGAATATGAAATAGTTGTTTCTGGTGTTGGGTTTTGGCTATCCCCAGAAGGCGTTTTTGTGTTTGAAGTTTCTTTCCAGGCAAAAATTTCAGTTGTTCGTGAAAAAGAAAGATAGGGTGATGGTTTTAGAAAAAGATTGTCAGAGATGGGCGTTGCTACTTTTATGACTCCCGAAAGAGCAACAAAAGGCATGTCTTCTGAAAAATCTGTTTGTGTCGTTGCATTTATTACAGTTGCTTTTCGTGCAAGTGCACCATAGTTGGTCGAGGATTCTACAAAATAAAGTAAAAATAATCCTCCGATAATGCAGAGCGGTCCTAAGATAAGACCGGTAAGAGATTGAACAATTCTATCAAGCCATGACGTTGGCGAATTTGGGGTTAACATACAAAATTCCTTATTTAGATTTTTATAAAAGTTTAAATTATTTTTTACAAAAAATTCATTTATTGCGCAAAAAGTATGGTGAAAGATAGCATGTGAGCATGACCCGTGTAGAAAAATAATCGAATGCAATGAGTAGAATGGATAGAAAAAATTTAGTTTATATTTTTTTGGTAACATTTTTGGCGGTTGGTTCTTTTTTTTATTTTCGATCAAATACTCATGATTGTGTGGTGACCGTTATTAGTGGAACGTCGTCAGCGGGAAAATCGACATATGCAGCGAAAATAAAAAAACAATCGAACAAGAAAGCATGCATTGTCGCCTTGGATGATTTTATTTCACAGATCGTTACTCAAAAAGCAATCGCTCTTGGATGGCGCGAAGAAGATGCGCAGGGGCCATGGGAATTTATAAAAAAATATGTGATAAAAAAAACAGGAAAATATGTTTTTGACTATGAAATTCGAACTCAATGGCTGAGCTACCAGCTTTTTTATGATGCGATTGTTAAAGCGTGCGCAGGGTGTGAAGAAGTAATTGTTGATACGATTATTGAATCGCAGCAGCAGTACGATGATTTGATGAATATTTTGAAAACAAAAACCGTTCGAAAAGTATTATTGTATTGTCCGCTGCAGGTCATTGCGCAGCGAATAAAAAATAGGGCCGACATGGCAAGTTTTTCTGGGCTTGGTATTTCGCTTGCAACCTATGAATCGTTTATGGCGATGTATTCTTCGGACCAACCAGACAAACAAAATCAACCTGTTGATACCATTCAGCTCACTGAAGTGAAAAAAATACTTAATGAATCGATTGAAATAATGTTGCAAACACAGGGCGATGAAGATTTTGTAGAGGCTAAACAATATGCATACAATCTTTTGCAGCGTTTTACTCGGCATTTTATGGAGCGGGGCGCTTCTGGTGTGGTAAAAATATATTCAGCATTTGCGTTTGATGAAATTATTTCTTCTTCCCAAGCCAGCTGAAAAGTCCTGAAGGTTTACTTGCGGCTTGTTGGGCGTTTAAAAAAGCAATTTTTGCTTGTGCTGCTTCAAGTTCATCGGGGTTAGAAATTTTTATTCTTCGGAGTCTGCCTCTAGGTCCATTGATGATTTTATAGATTCCAGGACTTGATTCGTCATCGCGCAGGTCTACCAGATCGCCAAGTGTACGATTTGTGTCCTCTCTTGAAGAAAGAAGTTTACCGAATTGATTAAACAGCGTTTGTTTTTCTAGCTGACGTCTCAAGAGTAGAGTTTTTGGTTCTCCCACAAATGTATTAAGGTCTGTAAGTGTAATATCTGGAATGAGCGTGCTCCATTTAGTTGTTTTTCCTCGTTTGAAATATACGGTGACGTGATCGGGATGTCCTTCTTCTGGGCCTACGCAGATGCATCTTGGTGATTTGTCAGCAACTTCATACACGGGAATGCACGGGAGTTCTTGAATTAACTTTCTTTTATTTGCAGCTATTTGTTGACGAATTCTTTCTGCTTCAATCTTTTTATGCTCTTCACGGTAGGCTTCTTGTTGTTCTGGACTCATAGCGCGAAACCTTTCTACTTCAGCTTTTTCTGCACGCCGTCTTGCAAGGTCTGCTTTCAATCCATCCCACAAGGTTGATGCAGCTTCTTGAGCAATTGGAATCCCTGTTTCTTGGGTCCATTGAGCCGCAGCTTGTGCTGCAGGAGTATGGTCGCGTTTAAATTTTCGAATAAATCTTTTGAGTTTTTCGAGCGCAGGCGTGGTAGCAGCAGCATCAACTGCATCTCTTGCTCGCTCTTTTGCTGAATCGACCGCAGTGTTTATTCGCTCTTTTGCTGAATCGACCGCAGTGTTTATTCGCTCTTTTGCTGAATCGACCGCAGTGTTTATTCGCTCTTTTGCTGAATCGACAGCTGTTACGGCTGTGGATGATGCTTGGGCAATTATTCTTTGTGTTGCATAATCATCATCATCATCTGATTTTACTGTGTGAACCGAAGGAGCCTGCACGAGTCCTGTTGGACTTTGTTGTGTAACTTGCACAAACACGGGTTCTGTATGTTTTGATGCGTGTTCTCCCAAGACTGTTTTCGCGACAGTGCTAGCTCCCTGAGCTGCAACGGCTCCTAATTGCGCAAGGCTAGTTCCGTCTTCTGTTGGCGCGGCAAGAGGTGTTCTGCGGTATGCAAGGGTCGTTACTTGAAGAGCTTGCAACATTTCTGGAATCGAATCCTCAAATTGCTTTTTTAATCGCTTTTTTTTAAAAAGTTTTCTTAAAAAAATCTTAGCTCGTATCTTTTGCCAGATTGCTTTTTGTTGGGCAAGCCGATTTCGTCTTTTTTTCACGACATTTCTTAAAAAGGTATTACGAATTATTGTATTTGTAGCGATTCCTCGATAAAAACGAGCTCTTCTTATTTGTTCGCGCTCTTCAACCCAGCCTTCAATAAGTACAGCTCGACGTTCAGTCGTTGTTTTTCCTTCAGTGATAGGCTCTGGGGGAGCTAATCTTGTTGGTGGGATTGCGATAGCGGGTCTGCTTGATGGTTTTGTTTTTAAATATTCACAAAGAGCTGCACGAAGCATTATCCCAAGACTGAGGATAAATGTCGGATTGGTTATGCAGAAATAAAAAAGCTTTATTGTTTGACGTAGATATGATTCAGGGATGGCAAATCCGTAGTATGCGGATGCATGGATGATTGAAAAAAAATTGCCCCAAAAGCCTTTTTTATCAATGACTTTTTTTCCGTTTATTTCGTTTAGTCCGATGGTAAAATCATTTGAAATCAGAGGAAAACAGTGTTCGCTATCTTCGGTGTGATAGTTTTTTAGGTTTGCTTCTGGTGTTGGTGTTGGTGTTGGTATTGACGCATCCTTAAACCATTTTTCATAAAAAACCCAATGAGAGAGGCTTGCTTCTGGGTTGAGGCCTGGGATGAATCCTGAAAGGCAGTTTAAAAAATTGATCCAAGATTTGATAAAATTAATTGGAATTTCTGTCGTTATGCGCACTCCTTGAAAGAGTGTCTTAAACAATAAGGAAGAAGCTTCAGTTGGAGCATATCCTTGTGTTGCAAGGATTGACGCATCTGTACTTGTTGAGTACCACCAGTTTTTTATACCATTTTTCGCCGCAGATCCAGCTGTTTGTAGGCCGTTGTCAATCGATGGCGCGAGAAGAGCCAGAACGAGCAGAAGCTGTCGATCGCCGTCATATGTTTTTTGTGCTAGGTGCTGAGCGCCCAATAAAATTTCTTTTGGGCTTAGTCGTGCTGCATTTACCACGGGTGACCCGAGGTTCAAAAAAAGCAAAAAAAGAATAAAATAGTTGGTTTTTTTCATGGCAACACAGTTTTTTGAGAACTTTTACTTATTAATTTTAAAGAAAATATGACTTTTGTGTGTTTTGTCTCAAGGGGCCGTAAAAATACTAAAAATGATGAATTTTTTAAATGAGTGTTTCAGTGTGAAAAAGTAGGGGGGTTTTAAGCTTATGTTTGTCCGACTATTACTTTTTAATCTTTTTTGCTATTATTTCCCTGTGTTTTTGGGTTCCTAGCTCAATCGGTAGAGCAACAGACTCTTAATCTGCAGGTTCAGGGTTCGAGTCCCTGGGGACCCACCACAAAAACGCTTTATAAAAAAATAAAACGTATGCTAAGATACGAAAGTTGAAACACGTTTTCACATAACTTTTTGCAAGAGTGGCGAAATCGGCAGACGCGCTGGGCTTAGGACCCAGAGTCCTTAATCGGATGTAGGGGTTCAAGTCCCCTCTCTTGCACCAAATCCTTTTTACTGAGAATTATTTTTTGTTATCTCTTCCTGCAGTTTTAAAATTTCTTCTCGAAGTTCGATTGCTCGTTCAAAGTTAAGGTTTGCAGCCGCCTTTTTCATTTCTTCTTTAAGGCTGTCTAAAACGATAGTTAATTTTCGATCCGTCGATTCTTTTTTTGACTTGGGTTTGTTTTTTGATGCATCTCTGATCGCTTGCTGAAGGTTTGAAATACTTTTGGTTACTTCTCGCTTTACACTTGCTGCAGTGATTCCATGCTTTGTGTTGTAGGCAATTTGGATTTCTCGGCGTCTGTTTGTTTCATTAATCGCTTCTTGCATCGCAGGGGTCATTTTATCGGCATAAAAAATTACAGTGCTCTCTGCGTTTCGCGCTGCTCTTCCAATTGTTTGAATGAGCGAACGAGTGTTGCGTAAAAAGCCTTGAATATCTGCATCTAGGATTGCAACTAGGGCAACTTCCGGCAGATCCAAGCCTTCGCGGAGCAAGTTGATTCCGATAAGAACATCAAAAATTCCCGAGCGTAGTTTGTGTAAAATTTCAGACCGTTCGGGTGTTTTTATTTCATCATGCAGGTAGCAAGCCTGAATTTTTTTTTCTTCAAAATAGTTCGCAAGTTCTTCGGCAGATTTTTTAGTCAACGTGGTGATAAGAACTCTGTAACCTTTGGCAATCGTTTCTTTGATCCGCTCGAGTAAATCGGTGAGTTGGTTTTCACGAGGACGAATAATAATTTCGGGATCTGGAATACCTGTGGGTCTGACAATTTGTTCAACTGGTTTTGCAGTTGCGTGTGTAATTTCGTACGGACCAGGGGTTGCAGAAACAAAAATGGCGTCGTTTAAATATCCTTCAATTTCTTCAAACATTAGTGGACGATTGTCGTAAGCAGAGGGTAATCGAAATCCATATTCGATGAGCGATGATTTTCTGGCTTTGTCTCCTTTGTACATCGCGCTGAGTTGTGGAATGGCGATGTGCGATTCATCGATCACAAATAAAAAATCTTTTTCAAAGAAATCCAGAAGCGAGTGCGGCGCATCGCCAGGGCTTCGTCCATCAAAATAACGTGAATAGTTTTCGATCCCCATGCAGTAGCCAGTTGCCTTGAGCATGGCAATATCATGACTAATTCGTGTGCGCATTCGTTCTTTGACGATTGGATCTTGTTGTTTTTCAAGCTCGACTCTCAGGTCTTTTTCGATTTGTGCCACGGCGATATTCATTTTGTCGGCGGGAGTTACAAAATGTTTTGCAGGAAAAATACTTACGCTGTTGACCGTTCCCATCTTGGCATAATTTTTTTTGTCCAAAAACTCCATGCGATCAACAACATCGCCAAAAAGTTCTATGCGAACAGCATTTTTAAGATACGGAATTATGACGGTGATAACACTGCCGTGAACTTGGAAGGATCCTGACTCACGTTCAACATCGTTCCGTTTGTATTGAATCGAGATAAGTGAGTCGATCAGTGTTTTTCGTGAAATCTTTGTACCGATTTCAAGGTGCATCGCCATAGTTTTGTAGTCTGTGGGGTTACCAAGTGAGTAAATTGCTGAAACGGAAGCGATGATAATGGTGTCGGGCCGCGTGATGATAGATGCGGTTGCTTCGACACGTAATCGTTCGATTTCGGGATTAACTTTTGTTTCTTTGGGGATGTAGACATCTTGTGCGGGTAAATACGATTCGGGTTGGTAATAATCGTAATAACTCACAAAATAGCACACTTTGTTTTCGGGGAAAAAAAGCGAAAATTCTTCGTACAGTTGAGCTGCCAATGTTTTGTTTGGCGATAAAATGAGAACTTGTTTATTTTGATTTGCGATGGTATTTGCAAGCGTAAATGTTTTTCCAGATCCGGTAACACCCATGAGCACAGATTTGCCCGGACGTTGTTTTGTAAGCTGTGCAATTGCCGTTGGCTGGTCGCCTGAGGGCTTGAATGGGTTGTGTAGTTTAAAAATTTTCGACATGAGAACCTTTTAAATCTAAGAGCTTTAGATAAGCTACAACCAATTATTTTAATGAACACGCGATGTGTTTTAAAAAAATGTACAATTCATGAATCACAAGACTACCAAAACTTTTATTTTTAAAAAGACTGCCGTTATTGGGGTTGTTAAAATTTTTGGTACTATTTTGGCTTTCGTCAGAGAGTTTCTTCAGGCTTGCTATCTTGGGATTAATGGTGATTCTGACGCATTTATTACCGCGTTTCGCTTGCCAAATATGCTCAGAAAATTGTACGAAGGAAATGGGCTTACGGCGGCGATTGTTCCACATACGGTTAAAATGCTTCATGATGGACGAACGGAAGAAGTAAATCAGGTTTCGCTTACCATTTTTGGTGTTATAGAATGCATCATGGTGATGTTTTGTTTTTTGGTGTGGATTTTTCCAGAATCTGCTATCGGATTTATTGCGCCGGGTTTTTCGGTCGATCAGATAGTTGCGGCTGTTCCGGTTGTTAAAGTTATGTATCCGGTAATCATAGGGTTTGCTGGGTTTAGTGTTCTTTCGACTTTTATTAATGCCATAAATCATTTTTTTATTCCCGCGCTTGGTCCGCTTGTTTTTCATGTTGTGTATATTGTGGGGCTTAAATATTGTTTGGCGTGGAGTCTTCCCATCAAAACAATGGCGGGTTTTGTGGTTTTGGCTGGATTTATTAAGTTTTTACTGGTTTTTGCGGCCTATTTTTTTTACGGATTTTCGTTTTCGTTTCCCCAGAAAAATGTTTGGTCGGATCTGAAAATTATTTTTCGCCAAATGCTTCCCTGTTTGGTTTCGTTTGGGGCGCTTGAAGTAGATTCTTTCTTGGATATTAGGTTTGGATCTTATTTGCCAAAAGGTTGTATTACGATGTTGTATCTTACGCATCGATTGTACATGGTTCCGTATTCAATTTTTGCAGCATCGTTGGGGACGGTTTTGCTTTCGCATTTTTCTGAATCAATTATCAAAAATCCCAAGCGATTACGCTTTTATTTGCTCGAAAGTTCTAAGCTTGCAACCTGGTTTGCGCTTCCGGTTTGCATTTTTATGGTTTGTTTTTCGGGATTTTTTTTTACGCCAGAGTTGTTTAAAGGGCGCGCAACGCCGGAGTTGATTGTTCTTTCTGGAAAGATTTTAGCGATTATGGCATGTGCGTTTCCGTTCCAGATTCTTAATAAAATTATGCTAAAAAGCTTGCTTTCGTTGCGGGACTCAGATTCTTCGACGTTAGTTGTTGTTCTGGCAACAATCGTTGGAGCTGCTTTTAATTATTACACCATTGGTTTTTTGGGAGCTTTTGCTATGGCGTATGCGACAGTGCTGCGTGCGGCGATAAAAACCCTTGGTTTAATGGGGCTTTTGTTTTTTAAACATAACATTGTTTGGCCGCTTGATCCCTATTTTAATTTCTTGAAGGCGTATGGATTTCAATTTTTTTGGGGCGTTTGCTTTTTTGGGTTTCTTTATGCCACGCTGACTCAAATTATACAAACTATTTTGGCAGCACAGTGTATGCAGTTGGGTCAACTTGAGCATTTCTTTTTGGTTTTAGCTGTTTTTGTAATAACTCTTTTTTTCATGTGGCGAACCTATAAATACTTCGGCCTTCGCATGTATTTAATGCCTTATCACACAAAACATTGATGTTTTGAAGGAGGATCTTTTAAACATAATAGGAAAGATTCGTTTTCGGTGGTATGTACGTTTTAGGGTTACAGGGGAGTTGCCAAATGAGAGATAGCAAAACTCTTTTAAAAGTTTTTTTAGGCTTTATCGCCTTGAGTGGTGTGGTAAATGCCGCTGAAAAGTCAGAAGCGCTCACAAAAAATGTGATCGCAGATTTTGCAAACAAAACAACACGAGCAGATTTTCGTACCACGTGTACGTATGATGCAACCAGCAATAAGATGTATGTAGGTGCGGTTGAAGCAGGGGCAAATGAATATGCAATTACAGAGCTTTCGACCGCCGATGGTTCGGATATTATCAAAACAGCGTTAACGCCAGATCAAATTTATGCCGTTCCGGGTGAAGAAGATCTTGTTGCAAACCCATTGTACAATTGCCGCGTCTGGGAAATGGATTGCTTTATTGCGGGTGCTAATAAATATGTTGCAGCATTGGTTCAGCTCGAAGGCGAAACCGGTGTTGGTGGATCGCGCTTGGCGGTTATTAACGTTGCAGATCCAAAAGAAACCTATATTTCTAGCGTTGCAATGTCGTGCGAAGATGCTACGGGAACAGAATCACGATTCTTAAAACTTGCAGTTGGCCACAAGGGTTCAGCGGTATCAACCGTTACGGCAAAAGTTATTTTGTGTGCGGTTGCAGATCCAGACACCATGCAGTTTGATTCGTCAAAATCAACCGTGGGGATCCGTGGATTTGAAATTCCTTCATCGCCGACCGATAATTCTTTGACGCAGCTTGATATTAATGGAGCAACTGGTGGAAGTGGCATGAAAATGGGTGCTACTGCATCTATGATGTCGACAAAAATGCGTCGTCTGACATCGATGGTAGTAAATACTTGGAATAATGCGGGAACGCAGTGTTATACATTCTACCTTGGTGGACATATGTCTGATTCAACTCTTGGTGTATGTGGATTTTATCTTAATGGTTCAGATGTTGTTACAACATTGAATCATTCAACCGGGGGAACGCTTCTTAACGGTGATGCAACAGCGGCTGCAGGATTTCCCGAACTCAGTAGAGTGCATAACATTGAAGTTCAAACGAATGGAACGCGGGCTCATTTGATTGTTCAGGCTGGAGCGTCATCAAAAGAAAAAAATAATTTTTATGCATTATCATTAAAGACGGGTGCAGCTGGAACTGGTGGTAAACTTGCGCAGGGAACAACCGATTCTGTGGCAGCAGCTCGTTCAGAGACCTGGTTGGCACAAGCAACTAATGGCGTATATACAGCAGTAGGAAGAGTAATTGTTGGAAATGCACCGTTTGCGCTATCTCCGGGCTCGTATGTCACAGGTGTGAGCTTGCGTGGAAACGTTTTGTATGTTTCAACGATTAACGATTCGTTTGGGTATGAAGTGTGGGTTACAACTGCAACTGTTACTTCAAACAATATTGCATCGTGGTCAAATTGGCAGCGAATTAATAATTCAGCGCTTGCGAATGTTGGTGCATTTGCAACCAACGGTTCGTATGTCTGGGCTATCACTGACGGAAAAACGGCGTATGTAAAAGACGCGCTTGCAAGTCCATTTACCGTTTCTTTGCCGTCGCTTGGTCTTGCAAACACCAAAGATCTTGAAGCTCGCGTTCATTTGAGAAATGTTGTTGCGCTTGATGCAGTAAATAAACAATTGGTTGTTGCGGCAGCGGTAGCGCCCGATGGACGTTCATTTGATGAAGTAAATAATTACAACATTGCAACCGGAGCATTTACAACAGCAGATGAAGTTAATGCAGAGTCGCCAATTACCGGAAAAGGTATTTGGGACATGGCGCTGATCACCAACGCAGATGGCGGAGTTGATCGTTATTATTTGCCAAAAACAGAAACAACTGGCGGCAAGATGATTGTTAAGGTTGCCTCAGATGGAACAATCACTTCGATTACGGCAGATGCGTATACCGCTCCAGAGGGGTATACCGGAAATACTCGTCGGGAAACATTCTTCCAGGATGGTGATGCAGTAGATTCTCGTTGTGTAAAAATCGTTGCGGGAAGAAATTTTGCAAACACTGCAAATGTCTTGTACTGCTTTATTCCTGATGCTGCAGATGGAGACACCAGGTATTTTAAAGGTGAATCTGAATATGACATGATCAAGGTGTTGAATGCCGATTTAACCGTTGCGTCAGGATCGATTGATTTTGCAACACTTCTTGATACTGGGGCTGGAACGGGACATGAAATGAGTGGTGGAAATATTGAAAGTCTTCAGTGCGCATATTGGGAGCCAACAATTCGTTGCTTGTACCTTGGGGGTGCAAAAAATAGTGGGGATGATCCTGCTCTTGCTCTTGCAAAATATACTGATGCTACAACTATTGCTGGATCAGCGGCGTTTGTTGATGGCCAGGGCTCTGACGATACATTCCGAGATGTGTATCAGATTTCATCGCTTCAAACTGTAGGTTCAACAGCGAGAACGATTTTATTGGTAAATGCAACTAGCTCAGCGGTTTCAGGTAAAGATGTGGCGACTGGTGGTATTTATGCAATTCCAGTTCTTACTTCTGGTGCTAACAAGGGTAAACCTTGCGGTGCTGATTATTCAACTGTAGCGGAAGATACCGATGGCACATGGAGTCAATCAACCAATCCTGAATTGTTTAATGTTGGCGGAGCTTCTGGCATTCCTTGGAACTCAAAAGCTGTTGTGGTAAATATGCGTACAGTTGGTACACAATTGTTTGTAACGATTGCAAATCCACCGGGTGTTACCGGATTGACGGGTGTCTTTTCGTGTAGAGCGGTGTGTTCGGCGGCAGGTGCGCTTGTTGGTTGGACTCCATGGCAACTTGTAGGTTCTTTGTCGGCTTCGATGCAAGCAGTTGAGCTTGATGCAACTTATGCAAAACACATTGGACTTGATTTTGCGTCTGGACGACCAACGGTTGCAACATGGAGAAGTGATGCTCAGGTTAGTGCGTACGATCAGCTTGCAGCAGCGCTCAATACCGATTTTGCAAATAATGGCGGCGTGTACAGCCTGGCAGGACATTCTGCGCGAGTTAACACTGCTTATGACCTTGATGCGGGAGATGGTGCAACTATGAATATGATCGTTGCTACCGGAAACAAAGCGGTTGCAATTGCTCACGTTGGGTACACTGTCGACACCACAAAATCAACTGTTTATAATCCAGAAAAAACAAATCAATACGGTTACAAGAGCTTCTTGAACGACGCTGCGCTTCTTTCATTGGGTGGTATTTACTGCTCTGCGATGTCACGCGGAACAGCGGGATGGATTTTTGTTGGTGGTGAAAATGGCGTAGCGGCCCTTCGTGTCTCTGGCGAAACGGGTGACAAGGGTAAAGGTTGGACCGGATCTCTTCCAGCATCGCTTCAAGATGCAACTAGCTCTTCAACAACTCCTGCTGCGATGACCTGGTTAAAACTTACTGGAATTACCGGGCCTGTACATAAAATGATCACTGTCTACGACAAAGATACACATACCGAATCGTTGGTGGTGATGACACCGTCAGGTGTTCATGCATTTACATTGTCGGCAGCTAAATTCCAGGATGTTGATGCAACAGCGCTTGGACATGCATCGCTTACAACCTTTACATCTGGTGTTTCTGAACGAGTGTGGGATATTGCGCCATTGGATAGAGCGACTGGAACATTCGCAGTTGCAACAACTCGTGGCTTGTATGTATGTAAATACGACACCGCAGAAGAAGATGGTGATTTAACTGTTGTTGGTGAAGTTGTTGATGGTGACGAAGCTTCTCTTGGCAGAATTGCTTCGATTTCTGTGATTGCGCCGGTGATTACTGCTGCAAACCCAATCTATCGCCTTGACCTTGTGACAGCAAACGCACGTACAGACGTTTCAAAACATATTTCTGTTGATTTAACGATTAACGTTTCTACGGGTGCAATTGTTGGAACTCCTGCGGTTGCGGTGGTAAAAACACTTGACCGTATGACTACTCAGGTTGTTCACCGTGATGGTGTCTACACATACAATGCTTCGACTCCAAACAGAAAGCCTTCAGCGCTTAAATATTTAGCAGAGTCTGCAAGTGACAATGATCCAGTTGATGCAGGCTTGCCGATATTCACAGGAACTACACTTGGACCTGTTACCAGTGTGAGTGCCGATGGATCTCGCTTGATTTCTGTTGGTGGTCGTGTGTATGTTCAGTCAACTTAAAAATAACAGAAATAAGAGAAAGGATCTGAGTATGCAAAAGATCAGGTTAACGATTTTTAAACTTATTGCTGCAGCGCTATGCTGCAGCTCTACTGTGCAAGCTGTGTATAATTCAAATTTAGCATTTACAAGCAATGATCATATTTCAAAAGCACATGGATCTCACGTATTCAAATTTGGTGCAAATCTTGCGTATGCTCGCGCATCGACAGATGGGTACAACAATGAAACCGCACAAGTTGGTGCATTGCAAATTTATTCACCAACAGAATCTGCTCGTGCCATGTTAATTGACTACGATCAACTTCAAGTTCTTTCCTCGACTGCAACGGCAGACTTTCCCTATGGCCTTGACTGGTCATTGTGGGATCTTCCGTTAGGTCTTGGCTCTGGTTGGGGTGACATGCGGGTTAAGGGTAGTGTTAAACAATCGACCATGACCCTTTGGGGCCGTGCGTTGGTTGATTATGGAACAATCCCTGGTCAATTTTTCCTTGGTATTGCGGTTCCATTGTGTAAGGCAAGTGTTTCAGGCGTTGTTTTTGAAGATTTAACAGATGTTACTGCAGATGGTGCGCGAAATCGTGCATGGAAAACAAACTTAACCAGCAAAATTCAGAAATATGTGCAAGCTGCTGGGGGCCTTGATTTGTATGATTGGTCAAAAAATGGAGCAGGGGATACACATGTTTATTTTGGATGGGGTAATTCCTATGCAAAAGGTGATGGCTCTGTAAGTAAAATTGATATTCATGCGTCTGTCGGGCTCTGGTTACCAACAGGATGCCAACGAAGTGTTGATCATGCATTTAGTACTGCATTTGGAAATGATGGATCGTATGGTGTTCCATTAAATCTTGGTATGAGTATCGTGTTTGGCGAACATCTTAAATTGTCATCGGATCTTGAAGTTGCGTGGCTTTCTGCAAAAACAAAAGAATACAGACTTAAAACAGATGCCGCTCAAACAGATTACTTAATTTTGACCAAGGGAACAGCAACTAAAAAACCTGGAGCACAATGGAAAATGACAACCGAAGGTGTGTACCGTTGTTCTGATTCTTGCAAATTACGCTTGGCTCATA
The DNA here is from genome assembly GCA_016871815.1 of Candidatus Dependentiae bacterium. NCBI lineage: Bacteria > Candidatus Babelota bacterium. The sequence continues at coordinate 3,252 of VHBT01000006.1, read as the reverse complement.
ATTTTGTTCGACGTGAAAAAAGCGTATTCACGCAAATCCCAGAAAAATACAATCTTGATGTGGTTAATACTTTGGGATCTCTCAAGGCAAGCGAATCTCAAGATTTAACTGTTCGTGGTGATTTCTCTGGTCGATATGGTGCTAACGAAGATGACAGAGAAGGAAATGAATTGAGCTTTAGCATTTTCTACACAATTCCAATTAATGGTCAAAACGCGGTAAAACATTCGATTGTCGGTGGAGACTTTCACTTTTCGTTCTAGTTTTTTTGATAAAAACAAAGAAGGCCGATGTAAAAAGTTGGCCTTCTTTGTTTTTTGTATTGAGCATGATTGATTGGTTGGAATGTTAAAAATGCATTATTTTGCGCAGGAGCATGTCTATTTTTGCTGCGGCTGAGCGTCGCATTCGTATCGTGCTCGTAAAATTTTTTGACGATCCATTCTGCTGATTTTTTAACCGCGAAACGCAGCCCACAAAAACAGCCACCAAACTACTTTTTGCATATCAAAACCCTGGCAACAACCCAGCATTCGCAGGGACGATATCGCGATTATGTTAGAAAGTAAAGCTGCACAGAAAATTGTGAGTTACATTTTAAAGAGAGGTTTTTTTGGATTTTAGAACAAATGACTTTCGGTGCATGATGCTTTGGCCGTGAAGTGCAAGTTCTGTTTGATGTTGTGCAGTTCCATATCCTTTGTGTTTGCTGAGCGAAAAGTAGGGAAACATTGTTTCAAGATCGCAGGTGATTTGATCGCGAATAACTTTTGCAACGATTGATGCTGCGGCAATTGAACTTGATGCGCTTTCTCCTTTGATGATGGGCGTAATGGTAAGAGATGGTTTTTCTATTTTCAGTGGCATTGCATCAATCACGAGGTGTGAAATTGGGCCTCTTCCTGCACGCTGCGCAATTTGGTTGAGTTGGATGTACGCTTGTCTCATTCCGCGTATGGTTGACTGGTAAATATTATATGTATCGATTTCGCGAGGGCTTATGATAACAGTTGTGTACAAACAATGTTTAGTAATCCATTCAAATGCTTTGAGGCGTTGTTTTTCGGTAATTTTTTTTGAATCAGCTAAAAAGTCTGGTGCAGTGTTGATGGGTAAAATAACAGCTCCAATAACAACAGGGCCACAGAGCGGGCCTCTGCCTGCTTCATCGATTCCGGCTATAATTTTTTTTTCATTCCAGGCATTTTTTTCATGAATATTTGGGCAGGGTAAAATCATAACCGTGTGTGTATTGTTTTATTTTTCAAAAAATCTCTCTGGATGAGGGTACTGCATCTAAAAAAAAATCATACTTTTTTCTATTCGGCAAGTTTACATTATTTCATTTTTTTCAATATACTGCACGTGAGAAATAACAACGTTTTGGTGTAAGCAAAAAATCCTTTATTAGAAATACATGGGGAAAACAATGACATCTACATCTTTGCGTGTGAAAGAGCTCTTGAAAGAGTTTGGATGGACAACCAAGGTTTTGGCAGAAAAAACAGGAATGTCTGAGAGCTATTTAACTCACATAAAAAATGGAACTCGCCGTTGGAATGAAGATGCGCTAAAAAAAATTGCAGAAGCTTTTGAAAAAAATCCAGTTGAGTTATTTGCACATAGATCGCGAGATCTTTCTGGGATCGTTCAACAACATCAATCCGATATGATTTCGGCTTATCGCTCATCTCTGGGTAAATTTTCTCAGAACGTTGCGATGGTTCCTGTGCTTAAAGATATTCCTGATGTGGTTGATACACAGGTGTATGCGCAAATGCAGCAACTTGCCGGAAATGAAAAACAATTTATTCCTATTTTTAATCTCAAAGATCCGTTGGCGTTTGGATTGGTAATAGATTCAAATTCTTTGGCTCCGCGATTTTTAAAAGGCGATGTTTTGATTGTATCTCCTAAAGCAGCTGTTCAATCGGGAGATTTGGTTGTTTTGGAATATAAACATGACAAAGTCTCTCGTGGACTTATGGTTATCTCATTTATGGATACAGTTGTTGTACTTGAGCATCCGAATCATAAGCAGTCTCCAATTGCCATGACCCGGAATGACCATTATGTAAAAATTCTTGGAAAAGTTGTGTTTAGGTACCAAAAATATTAATTTTTGCTTACTTCTAAAAAATAACGCTTGAATATCGCTTAAAAATGATGAAAAGTGATCGTTTTTTATAAAAACAGGGTTACCAGTTTTTTGTGTTAAAAATTCTTGGTACGGTTGTTGAGTAGTTTTCCAGCAAGAACTAGGTTTTTTTGGAATCTAAATGTTTTATTAAAAGTTTAAAAGTGTAAAGAGCGCTGGAGAGGCAATGGTTTCAACGCGATTAAGAGTGAAAGAGCTCCTCAGGGAGCGTCGCTGGACAACCAAAGTGTTGGCAGAAAAGACAGGAATGTCGGAGAGTTATTTAACTCATATTAAGAATGGAACGCGTCGTTGGAACGAAGATGCGCTTCGTAAGCTAGCGGAGGCTTTTGAGCTTGACCCTAGTCAATTACTTGCTCATCGCCCGCAGGGTTTTGCTGGTGTTGCAGTTCAAACAGCAGCTGAATTTGGCGAGCCTGGTGCAGTTGTAGCTCCAGTTTCGATCTCAGATTTTAAGCTTCGGATTGTACCCGTTGTTGGTGCTATTCCATCCGAGCCGTCAGCATATAATAATCAATTAATGCAAGTTACTTCGGGATACAAAGATGTCTTTGTTCCCGTTTTTGGCTATGAAGATGATGCAATGTTTTGTTTGTGCGTTGATGATAATTCAATGGCTCCAAACTTTATCAAGGGTGATTTTTTGATAATTGCGCCATCTGTGTGGACTCGATCAGGAGATGTTGTTGCAGTTGAATACGGTAACACAGAAATGATCAAAGACATTATGACGGTTAATTACATGGATGACTTTATTCTTCTTGAATCTGTAAATCATCGTAGACCGCCAATTCCTTTGGTTAAAGGAAAAGATTCGTTCAGGATTATTGGCAAGTTGGTTTATCGGTACCAACGACTTGGCTAAATAGTCGTATGAATTTAAAAAGGCGCTTCGGTTTAAAATCGAGGCGCCTTTTTCTTAGGGTTTAAATATTATTTTTGCCAGATTAAAAAAAACGGGTTACTCTTCTTTTTGAGGCTTTGGCCTTATTTTTTTGTTCCGTTGGCCTTCGGGTCATCTCCTTTTTTGTTACAATGTGTGGAGAACTAATTATGGTTCGTTACGAGACTTTGATGCTCGTGCGCAGCGAATC